>JALTMR010000152.1:0-383 GCA_027001525.1 Gammaproteobacteria bacterium | reverse complement strand
TGCCACGCCTGACCATCTATCCCAAGAGCCATTACGTGACGCCGCGCCAGACCTTGCTTGATGCCATTGATCTAATCAAGGCGGAGCTGAAGGAGCGTCTGGCCTATCTGCGTGAGCATGACAAGCTGGTTGAGGCGCAGCGTCTTGAACAGCGCACGATCTTTGATATGGAGATGATTAACGAGCTGGGTTATTGCTCCGGCATCGAGAACTATTCTCGCTACCTCTCCGGGCGGGAGCCTGACTCCCCGCCGCCAACACTGTTCGACTATTTGCCCGATGATGCGCTGTTGTTTATTGATGAGAGCCATGTCACCGTTTCCCAGATAGGTGCCATGTACAAGGGGGATCGGTCACGCAAGCAGACCCTGGTGGAGTACGGT
>JALTMR010000151.1 GCA_027001525.1 Gammaproteobacteria bacterium | reverse complement strand
AGGCCAGACTTCCCGTTCTATCTTCCGGGCCTACGATATTCGTGGGGTGGTGGACAAAACGCTGACGGCAGAAGTTGCCTATGACATCGGTCGGGCCATTGGTAGCGAGGCGTGGGTGCGAGGGGAGCAGTCTATCGTGGTGGGGCGAGACGGTCGTTTCTCCGGGCCGAAATTGAGCGAGGCGCTGATCCAGGGGTTGCGTGACAGCGGCCGCGATGTGATCGACATTGGTCGGGTGCCGACCCCTATCGTCTACTTCGCCACCCACTACCTGAGCACCCGCTCAGGCGTCATGGTGACCGGCAGTCATAACCCGCCGGACTACAACGGTTTTAAAATTGTGCTCAAGGGTGAGATTTTGTCTGGCAGCGCGATCAAGAGCCTGCATAGCCGTACCGCCAATCAGGACTTCACTATGGGTGAGGGGACGCTGACTACTCAGGATATTCAGTCCGACTACATCGCCCGGGTGATCGCCGATGTGACGGTCAAACGGCCGCTGCGAGTGGTGGTCGATTGCGGTAATGGCGTCGCAGGGGGTGTTGCACCCGTTGTTTTGCGCGGTCTCGGTTGTGAGGTGAGCGAGCTGTATTGCGAAGTTGATGGCCATTTTCCCAATCATCACCCAGACCCCAGCCGGCCGGAAAACCTGGTTGACCTGGTGGAGGAGGTGTGTTCATGCAAGGCGGATATCGGCTTGGCATTTGATGGGGACGGTGACCGCCTGGGGGTGGTTGACTCGCGAGGCAACATCATCTGGCCCGATCAGCAGTTGATGCTGTTTGCTGCCGATTTATTGAAGGAGCAGCCAGGTGGTCAGGTTATTTATGACGTCAAGTGCAGTCGCCATCTGCACCATCAGATCGAAGAGCACGACGGCGTGCCTTTGATGTGGAAGTCAGGGCACTCCTTGATGAGAAGCAAGCTGCAGGAGACTCAGGCACTGCTGGCCGGCGAGATGAGTGGTCATATCTTTTTTAACGATCGCTGGTACGGTTTTGATGATGGTTTGTATACCGCTGTGCGTCTGATCGAAATATTGGCGCGGGGCAATGACTCCAGCGCCGATATTTTTGCCCGCTTGCCACAATCATTGAGCACCCCCGAGTTGCATGTGGAACTGCCTGAGGGCGCTAATTTCGAGCTAATGGAGCGACTGCAGGAGAGGGCCAATTTTCAAGGTGCCGAGTTAATCTACCTCGATGGCATTCGGGCCGAATTTGATGGTGGCTGGGGTTTGGTGCGGGCATCCAATACCACGCCGAGCCTGACATTGCGATTCGAGGCGGACAACGAAGAGTGGTTGGCCCAAATCAAGGAAATCTTCAGGGATGAGCTGCTGGCTCTGGACCCGACTCTGGAGCTGCCGATCTGATCGCAAGGTTTTCCGTGCCGGGTTTTCATTTTAGAATGCGGGGATCAGCTTCGAGATGCTGATCCCTTTTTGTATGTGGCCATTCGATATCACTCTACATCGCTATCTTTTTAATTTTAAGTAATCTTCGAGGTGTTTCTTGAGTAAAAACGCTGCTATGAATGTCGCCAAGGTGCTGACTGAGGCGCTGCCCTATATTCGCCGTTTCTCCGGC
>JALTMR010000150.1 GCA_027001525.1 Gammaproteobacteria bacterium | reverse complement strand
CGAGCCCGGAATTTCGCCAAAAATATAAAATATATTAGGCAGTTGGCGCAGGAAAGCAGGTAGACTTTATAGCTGCAGACATAATAATTTACAGGTGTTGCTGGCAATGCAGACTAACATCAAAGCTGACATGAATGGGGTGGGTAATAAGTATCAATGAGAGTGTACACACTTAAAGGCATCAAAGATTTAAGAGCGCTGATCAGCGTCCACAAGCGTATGCCCGATATGCGCCTGGGTGAGGTGCTGATGGATGAAAACCTAATCAGCCAGGAGCAGCTCAACGTCGCCCTCGAAGCGCAGAAAAAGTACAAGGCCAGCGGTCGCCACCTGGGCCAGATACTGGTGGAAAGTGGTCTGGTGACGGCAGATCAGCTCAATATCGCTCTGGCAAAGAAGCTCGCTATCCCCTACGTGAAGATAGATGACTTCGAGGTGCTCTCTGATCTGGTAGCGAAAGTGCCTGCCGAGATTGCGTTGCAACACAAATTGCTGCCCCTTGCCGATATTGGCACGGCCCTGGTGGTGGCGATGGTCAACCCGCTTGACCAGGTCGCGCTGGACGCGCTGCGCTTCAACACCAAAACGGCGATCGAAGCAGTGATGGCCTCATCGGAGGAGATCGACTCCGCCCTCAATAAATACTACAGCAGCTACGAAGAGCACGAGGCGCTGGAAGATCTCGAACTGGATCCCATCGCCGAGCCCACGGCGGCGGATGAGGCGCTCCACAATATCGAGCAGGAGGCGCAGAAAAAGCCCATCGTCCGTCTGCTGAATGCCATTGTGCTCCAGGGGGTGTTGCGGGGGGCCTCGGATATCAATATTCGTCCGGAAAAGGATCGCGTCAACGTCTTCTACCGGGTGGATGGCAAGATGCAGTTCGTGCGCACCCTCAACCGCTCCATTTTGCCGCCGCTGGTGAGCCGGGTAAAAATCACCGGCCAGATGGATATCTCCGAGCGCCGCCTGCCCCAGGATGGCCACGCACGGCTGGTGCGCAACGGCAAGCAGATCGATCTGCGTATCTCCGTCATGCCCACCGTCAATGGCGAGAGCGTGGTCATTCGTATTCTGGACAAAGAGATTGGTTTCAAGCCCCTGGGGGAATTGGGTCTGAGAGAGGAGGACCTCGACACCATTCGCCGCCTTGTCAGCCGGCCCAACGGCATGTTCCTGGTGACCGGGCCAACGGGGTCAGGTAAATCGACCACGCTTTACGCCATTCTGGATGAGGTCAAACGCAACAACCCGCATATCCTGACCGTGGAAGACCCGGTGGAATTCGATATGGAGGGTGTGGAGCAGGTGCAGATCGCCACCGTTAAGGGTTTTACCTTTGCCTCGGCACTGAAGCAGTTTCTGCGTCACGACCCGGACGTCATCATGGTCGGTGAGATTCGTGATGAGGAGACCGCCGAGATTGCCAACAAGGCAGCGCTGACGGGCCACCTGGTCTTCAGTACGCTCCATACCAACGACTCGCCCTCAACCGTCACCCGGCTGCTGGACATGGGGATCGAACCCTACCTGCTGAGTTCTACCCTGCTGGGGGTGATGTCCCAGCGGCTGGTGCGTAAAAATTGCCCC
>JALTMR010000149.1 GCA_027001525.1 Gammaproteobacteria bacterium | reverse complement strand
CGCTGGAATGGTGGTTCCATTTCGAGTTTTGCCAACACAGAGCTGTACCTTCTCACGAGGCGAACAGTTACATAATTTTCCGCATGGACCACTAGCCCACCACATCCAGATGGCGGCGACGAAAGGTAACCCCCAGCGCCTGCGCCATCGCCTCGCAGGCCTCGATATCCACCCCGCTCAAGCCATCAATCGCCGTCACACTGACCTCCGGCACGTACTGCCGGGCGCGGCGGACGAAATCGAGCATGGCGTCGAACGCCCCCGCCTTTTTGGGGCGACAGTGCCGGTTGTAGACCTCCTCGTTGTGGGCGTTCATGGAGACCGAGAGCTGGTCGATCAGGCCCGCCATTTCGGGGGTGACATCACGCTGGTAGACGAGATTGGCCAGGCCGTCGGTATTGAGGCGAATACTCGCCCCCTTGTCCTTGAGGCGGCGGGCCACCTCCAGCATCACCGGCCAGCGCAAGGTAGACTCCCCCAGGCCGCAAAAAACAATCTCGTGATAGTCCAGCGGATTGCCCACCGCCGCGACAATCTCCTCCACACCCGGGCCGGCCTTGTCGCTGAGCTTGAGATCGTAACCCTGCACCTCCCAGACCTTGTTGAACTTGGGGCAAAAGGCACAACGCAGCGTACAGGCCGTGGTGATATTGAGATAGCGATTGCCGTGCAGCGTGTAGGCAATGGTGTCGTCAGCAGAGGGGGTTATAGACTGGGGCATGATCCAACTCGCCAAAAAGTGGCCAGTATAAATCAGACAGCCCCACCACCGTCAGTGGGGCAGAAAAAATAGCCGTACGAGGTGAACTCAGGGCAACTCGGCCAGCTCCGGTGTCGCCTCGGCAGGTGTATCCACCGCCTCCAGGCGATAACCGTGATGATAGACCGAACTCAAGCGCCAGCCCTTGTCGGCATTGATCTGCAATTTCTTGCGCAGACGGCTGATGTGGGTATCCAGCGTGCGGGTGTTCATCTCATCCCCGTGGCCCCACACGGCCTCCATCAAATGCGCCCGCGATAACAGCCTGCCGTGGTGGCGAAACAGAAAAGAGGCCAGATCGAACTCCTTCTGCGTCAATGCCACCTTCTGGCCATCCAGCGTAATTTCGCGACGCTCCATATCGATCACATGGTGCCCACAATCAAGCACTTTACTGGCCGGATCGATGCCGGAGGCACGGCGCAACACCGCCTGGATACGCGCCAGCAACTCGGCCCTGGCCGCCGATTTGGCGATAAAATCATCAGCGCCACGCCCCAGCGCGCGCACCAGATTCTCCGACCCACTGTATTGTGTAACGAAAATAACCGGCACCTGCCAGTCAAGGTGCTCCCGGATCCAGGCCAGCACCTCATCCCCCCCCAGATCGGGCAGCACCCACTCCAGCAGAATCAGCTCGTAACTCTCCCTCTGGAACGCTCTCAGGGCCTCTTTGGCACTTTCAAAAACATGACTGCTGCAACCGATCTGGCGCAGGCTCATCTCCAGATAATCTGCTTGAGCCACGTCGTTGTCGATAATTGCCACACGCATACAAATCTCCTGTCATCCATGACTACCCCTGCCTCAATCGGCGGGCAAAGGGCCGTAAAAAATCTACTGCTCTCTATTCAGTACCCCCCGCGGGTCATCATCGGGCGGGGGATCTAATCATTCATTTCGTCTTTTGCCCCAGCATCCGCTGGGCCCAGGCCAGCACCGACTGCACGCGGGGCGAGGCCATATCAAAGGCCTGCCTGTACTCCACCCAGCCAAACTCTTCATGCTCGGGCCGCCCCAGCTCGGGGCTGTCGGGCAAAAAGACCTCCCCCTGCGGCGATTCGGCAATGTAGTAACGAGCGACCTTGCGGAACGGCCCGTAGGGCGGCGTTTCGTAGAAGTCCTGACCCCAGTTAAAATTCAGGTCGGTAAGGGTTGTCTCCTCCTCCACCTCGCGCAAAGCGGCAGCGAACGGCACTTCGCCTTTCTCCACAATGCCCTTGGGAAAGTCCCAGTACTGATAGGCTCTTAGCAGGAGAAAGCGCAGCGTGCCGTCAACATAACGCACCACAACAACGCCGGAAGAGAGAGGATTGTTTCGCATTCTCTACCTATAGACCATCCGCGCCCCGCCGCCGAACTTATTCGCTTTTACGACGGGCGGAGTTGATGATAACAGGCTCCACAGGGACATCCTGATGCCCCCCCTTGTTACCCGTCTTCACCGCTGCAATCTGATCCGCCACATCCATGCCATCCACCACCTTGGCGAAAACAGCGTAACCAAAGTCACGGCTGCCGTGGTCAAGAAAGGCGTTGTCCGCCACGTTGAGAAAAAACTGAGAGGTGGCGCTATCGACCACATTGGTCCTCGCCATGGAGAGGGTGCCGCGCTCATTCTTCAGCCCGTTATCGGCTTCATTCTTGATGGTCTCCCGCGTCGGCTTTTGCGCCATGTCTGCGGTAAAACCACCGCCCTGGATCATGAAGCCGGGAATAACACGATGGAAAATAGTGCCGTCAAAGAAGCCGTCATCAACGTATTTGAGAAAATTCTCGACCGTCACTGGCGCCTCTTCCGGGAAGAGTTCGATGGTGATATCACCCATATTGGTAGAAAAAATAACCATACTTAATTTCCTGATATATAAAGGTTGCTCGGACTCCGCACCGGCATGACAGATCCAGACCTGGGCCCCCGTTCTTCCCGCTATATTAGACATTCCTGTCTATCAAAACCATAGATACTTAACAAAATAGTCGACATAGGCCGATTTGACGCCGGTCTGCGCTGGCGCCTCCCCCCACAAGCACCTCAAGAAAGCCCGTTCAAAACCGAAAACCCTCCTACCATCACCACGGATCAGATCATGACGCGCCACGCCGCCACACCGGGTCAAAGCAAACATTCAGCCGCTCATCGGCTGGAGCTGCTGCTGTTCCGTCTCGACAATCAGCAACTCTTTGGCATCAACATACTGAAGGTAAAAGAGATCATCGCCTGCCCTCACCTGACCCAGATTCCTCAGGCCAGTCCGGTGGTCAGAGGGGTGGCAGAGTTGCGTGACCGGGCGATTCCCATCATCGATCTGACCATGGCCATCGGCCGCCGGGGCATAGAACAGCACGCCGACCTGACCAGATACAAAGTCATCATCGCCGAGTTCAATCGCCACACCCGCGGCTTTCTCGTCAGCGCAGTGGAGCGCATAATCGTCAAGCAGTGGCAGGACATTCTGCCGCCACCCAGGGGGGCCGGGAACAGCTACATCACTGGCGTTATCCGCCAGGACGACGCGTTGATTCAAATTCTCGACGTTGAGCGCATCCTCGGCGAAAGCTCCCCCGGCAACGAAGAAACCGTCAGCAACGCCCATATTGAACCGGAACTCAAAGCCCGCCTGGGGAACCGCCTGGTGCTGGTGGTGGATGACTCGGCCATCGCCAGGACCCAGACCACCCGAACCCTGGACGACACCGGCATCCCCTACTTCGTGGCCCGTGACGGACGACAGGCGCTGGACATTATCGAAGCCACCGCCGCCGACTGCGCCACCCTGAGTGAACGCATTCCGCTGGTGCTGTCCGATATCGAGATGCCGGAGATGGACGGCTACCAGCTAACGCGGGAAATTCGTAGCAACCCCCACTGTGGCGGCGTCTACGTACTGCTGCACACCTCCCTCGACGGCGAGGTCAATGCCGAACTGGCGCGCCAGGCCGGGGCCAACAAAACGCTGACAAAATTTGTTCCCGAGCTGCTGGCCGACGAGGTGCTCAACGGACTTCGCACCGTATTGGCCCACTGAACCGCCTCGCTAAGCCACACCGCCCTCAAGTGCTACAATCGCCCCTCCAAAACCGAATCCGTAGTGAGCGATGCACAGACAAATTCTGCAAGACAAACTAAGCCAGCACTCCCCCATCGACGAAACCGAAGCCCTCATGCTGCTCGACATTCTGGAGTTTGTGGCACAGCACAAAAACTGCTTTGATCACACATTGAGCATCGGCCACATCACCGGCTCAGCCTGGATTGTCGACCAGGAGCGCAGCCATGCCCTGCTGACCCACCACCGCAAACTCGACCGCTGGCTGCAACTCGGAGGCCACTCGGATGGTGAATCCAACACCCTGGAGGTCGCTTTGCGCGAGGCGTTTGAGGAGTCGGGTATTGAGGAGATTCGCGCCGTCAGCGAGGAGGTCTTCGATGTGGATGTCCACCTCATTCCTGCCCGTAAGGACGAGCCCGACCACTACCATTACGACATCCGCTTTTTGCTCGAAGCTGACCGCAACGCCCCGCTGGTGGTGAGCGAGGAGTCCAACGAACTGGCCTGGGTGCCGCTGGATGAGATAGAAACCCTGGCCAGCGACGCCTCCATTCAACGAATGCTGAGAAAAACCCGCGAACTGAAATATTAACCCGGCTACGATGAACAGCTGACCGTAACAGACCGGGCCGAGGGGGGCGGCGAGTCGGCGTAGTGAGCCAGCGCCGGCTGCTCGTCATAGGGCCGGCGCAGCAGCGCCAACAGCCGGTTCACCTCGCTGCTGTCGGCCTCATCTTCCGCCTGGCGAATAGCCGCCTCGGCCAGATAGTTGCGCAGCACGTATTTGGGATTGACCCGGTTCATGCGCCGGCAGCGGGCCTCATCATCGCTCTGCTCCTGGGCCAGACGCCGGGCATAGGCCTTCGCCCAGCTATCAAAACCCTCACCATCGCCGAACATCTCCTGTAGCGCCCGATTGGCTCCGCTGTCGTGGCGGTCAAAACGGGACAGCGCCCGAAAAAAACGGGTGAAATCGACCCGCTTTTCCATCAGCGCCAACAAGCTGTCCCAGAGCGCCACATCTCCCGCCCGCACATCCAACAGACCCAGCTTGGCTCTGATCACCGCCTCATGCTGACGCTGGTAGGCCGTGCGATAGGTGTCGAAAGACGACGTGGCCCTGGCCACCGCCTCTTTTTTGTCATTCGACAACAGCGGCACCATCGCCTGGGCCAGGCAACTGATGTTGAACAGACCGATCTCCGGCTGTTTGTGGAAGGCGTAGCGGCCCTGGTGGTCAGACTGATTGCACTGGTGGCCCGCCTCATAAGTATCCAGAAACCCGAAGGGGCCGTAATCGAGCGTCAGCCCCAGGATGGACATGTTGTCGCTGTTCATCACCCCGTGGGCAAAGCCCACACCCTGCCACTGAGCGATCAGTGCCGCCGTGCGCTCCGCCACCCGCAGCAGCAGGGCCTCAAAGCGGTTCTCGGCAGCCGCCAGTTCGGGGTAGTGGTGATCGATGACGTAATCCGCCAGGCGACGCAGCGAATCGTGCTGGCCGTTGTAGTAGCAATACTCAAAACTGCCAAAGCGAATATGGCTCTGCGCCACGCGCACCACCATGGCTGCAGATTCGCACTGCTCCCGGTAGACCGGCTCGTCGCTCCCTATCAGGCACAGCGCCCGCGTCGTGGCAATGCCCAGCCCATGCATCGCCTCGCTGCACAGATACTCCCGAATAGAGGAACGCAGCACCGCCCGGCCATCCCCTCCCCGGGAATAGAGCGTTGGCCCGCTGCCCTTGAGATGCAGATCCCAGCGCGCCCCCCGGCTGGTCTTGACCTGCCCCAGCAACAGCGCCCGACCATCCCCCAGGCGCGGCACGTAGTGGCCAAACTGGTGGCCGGCATAACACATGGCCGCAGGGGCCATACCCGCCAACAGCCGCTCACCGCCCAGCAAAGCCACCCAGTCACTGCGCCGCCACTGGTCAGGGCGCAGCTCCAGTAGCTCGGCAGTACTCTCACTGACACTCAGCAGGCGGGGGTTTTTCAGGGCAACCGGAGAGCGGTAATCGTAAAATTCAGCCGGCAAGCCGAGGTAAACATTGTCGAACTGCAACTGTTCCAGGGATTTCTTTGGGAATTTCTTTGGGGTTTGTTCGGGCCTCATCGCCGTATAATCGTGCCCAAGGTCACCCCGATCAACCCAGAAAAACAACGGGATAATTTCGCCGCGCCGCCATGAGCCCCTATCACCCCATCATCCCCGCCCAGCTCGACTGGCAGACAACAGCCCCGGCCAGCCGCCAGTTTGGCGACATCTACTTCAACAGCGACGGCGGCCTGGAAGAGACTCACCACGTCTTTCTCCAGGCCAACGGGCTGCCCGAGCGCTGGCGGGAGCGCAGGCACTTTGTGATTGCCGAGACCGGCTTTGGCACCGGTCTTAACTTTCTCGCCACGCTCGCTCTGTGGCAGGCACACGCCGCTGCTGCTGCGCAGCTCCACTTCATCAGCGTCGAAAAGCACCCCCTGAGCCCGGCCGATCTGGGCAAGACCCTCAGCGCCTGGCCTTCGCTCCAGCCTTTTGCCGATGAGCTGATCGAGGTCTACCCGCCGCTGGTGCATGGCCACCACACCCGCTCGCTGCTCGGCGGCCGCGTGACCTTAACGCTGATGTTTGGCGATGCCGCTGACATGTATGGCGAACTGCACAGCGGCATGGGGGTCGATGCCTGGTTTCTCGATGGCTTTGCACCGAGCAAGAACCCCGGCATGTGGAGCGATGCGCTGTTTGGCCAGATCGCCCGCCTGAGCACCAAAGACACCACCTTCAGCACCTTCACCGCCGCCGGGGCCGTGCGAAGAGGTTTGCAGGCAGTGGGCTTTGACATCGAAAAGCAGCCGGGATTTGGCCGCAAGCGAGAGATGATTCGGGGCACGTTTCGAGGCTGTCAGCCGCTGCCCTCACCCCGGCCCTGGTTCGATCTGAGCAACCTCGCCCCCCCTTCTGCGGCAAAAACCGCCGTGGTCATCGGGGCCGGTCTGGCCGGCTGCGCCAGCGCCTGGGCCCTGGCCAGACGTGGCTGGCAGGTCACCCTCATTGAGCGCCATCCCCA
>JALTMR010000148.1 GCA_027001525.1 Gammaproteobacteria bacterium | reverse complement strand
CGTCTCCACCGCGCAGTTCCCGCCGACCCTGAAGAGCCAGGGGCTGACGCTGCGGCTGGACTACAAATTTGAGCCGGGTGATCCCGAGGATGGGGTCACCGTCACGGTGCCGCTGCCGGCGCTGAACCTGCTCAAGCCCCAGCCCTTCGAGTGGCTGGTGCCGGGGTTGCTGCACGACAAGCTGGTGTTTCTGATCAAGTCCCTGCCCAAGGCGCTGCGGCGCAACTTTGTGCCCGCCCCCAACTTTGCTGACGCCTGTTTGGCAGCGCTGGTGCCGGGAGAGGCGCCGCTCAGGGAGGCGCTGGCCAAACAGCTGCTGCGCATGACCGGGGTGGATATTCCCAAAGAGAGCTGGGATGAGGCGCGTCTTCCCGACTACTTGCGGATGAATTTCAAAATCGTCGATGAGGGCGGCCAGTTGGTGGCCGAGGGGCGCGACCTGTCGCAACTCCAGCACCGCTTCAGGGATCAGGCCAAACAGAGTTTTGCCGCCGTGCCGGTGTGGGAGGCCGAGCGTGATGAGGTTCAGCGCTGGGATTTCGGCGAACTGCCCGAGAGCGTGGCGTTTGAGCGCAACGGGGTGGAGATGCGCGGTTTTCCTGCCCTGATCGACGAAGGTGAGCGTATCGCCCTGCGCCTGAATGACTCCCTGGCGGCGGCGGAGCAGACCACCCGCAAGGCGCTGCGAAAACTGATTCTGATGCAGCTGCCGGACAAGGTGAAGTACCTCAACAAGAACCTGCCGGGCATCGATAAAATGTGTCTTTACTATGCCCCCATCGGGCAGTGCAACGAGCTGAAGCAGCAGTTGATTGCCAAGGTGGTCGATATCGCCTTTCTCGGTGCCGAGCTGCCCCGCACCCAGGCAGCCTTTGACGCCTGTTTTGAAGCGGGCAAGCGCCAGCTCATCAGTGTCGCCAACGAGGTGGCTGCCCGCGTGCTCGATATTCTGGCTGAGCACCACAAAATCAGTAAACGCATGAAGGGCAGTCTTCCCCCCGCCTGGCTTCACGCGGTGGGGGATATCAAGGCACAGCTCGACCAGCTGATCTGCCAGGGCTTCGTTCTGTCCACCCCGGTGGAGTGGTTGCGGGAGTACCCACGCTATCTCAAGGCGATCAATCGGCGGCTGGACAAGCTAAAGGATGGCGCTGATAAAGATCGCCAGTTGATGAACGACATCAAGCCGCTGTGGCAAGCCTACCTGGAGCGCAAGGCGAAACACGACAAGGCCAATATTGACGATGCCGGCCTCGAAACCTACCGCTGGATGATCGAAGAGTTGCGCGTCTCCCTCTACGCTCAGGAGCTGCGCACGAAAATGCCGGTGTCGGTTAAACGCCTGAAGGCGCAGTGGCAGAAGGTGGGCGTGTAGGGCGGGGCCAGTGCTGATCGTTCATTCAGCATTGGCCCCAGTACATGACTACTCCTAAGTCCGACGGCTTCCTAGACCAGCTTGGCGATGGATTCCGCTGCGCGTTTTACATCGAGAAAAATCAGCCCCAGGCGGGCTTCCGATTTGGCCAGTACGGAGAGCACGGCTTCACTGCCGGCGTGGGTCATAAGGACGTAACCGCTGTCACCCTTGATCAGAACTTGCTCCAGCTTGCCGCGGCTGAGTTCCTGTGCGGTGCGGTCGCCGAGAGAGAGCATGGCGGCGCCCATGGCACCGACGCGGTCTTCGTCCAGGCCGGATGGCAGTTGGGCGGCCATCATCAAGCCATCGGTGGAGATAACGGCGGAGGCCTCAATGTCGGCCGAGGCACCGTTGAGTTCGCTGAGAACATTGGTCAGTAGATCTGAACGCATAAACACTCTTCCTTAAATTGTGTGGTAACCGTCCGGCTAGTTTTCGTAAGCGAGGGCGAGGTTGTTGAACAGGGTGCGGCTCATGCCGGTGATGGCGAGGAATTTGTCCAGCTCCTCCGCCAGGGAAGAGGCCTGATAGGACTCCTGCATGATGGTGACCGAGAAACCGATAACGCCGTTGATGGCGCGGATGATATCGGCCTGGCGCTGAGCGTCGTCCTGGTAGACCTCTTTAGCGACGCTGATGAGTTCGCTCAAAATCAGGGTGCCGGCCCCCTGCATGAATTCCACCGGCAGTTTGACCCGAACGTGAACCATGCCGACGTGATACATCCCCTGGGCAAAGTCGGCGTCGAAGGGGCCGGTGAAGAGGGACTCCAGCCAGTTGAGGTGAGCTTTTTTTAGTGCCTCAAGACGACCATCCAGAAAAGGCTGGGCCTTTGGTAGTGTGTGCAATATTTTGTAAAAGGCTTCGGTGACATGGACCAGGTGCGGTGTGATGTCTGGCGCTGCCTCTATCAGCAGCGTTTCGTGTGCATTGGTGAAGCCGGTGAGAATGCGTGTTTCGTGAGCGAGCTGCTCAAAATCGATCTTGTTTTCCATGTTTCCTACCCTTGAATTGTGGACACGCGCTGCCGCGCTCCCTGTCTCTTATTATCTGACTCAAATGCTAAGGTATTGTGACGGTCTATCCGTGTCAACACGTATTGAGTCAAAAAATCGGGCTGTCGCTGATTGGCTACGGTTGAGGCAGGGCCGAAACGGGGAGTGCAGGGGGGTCAGTGCAGGCAGCCAGGGATGGCCAGGGTAAAGGGCGCGATGGGGGCCCGGAATGTGTCGCCATTGTCGGCGACCATGTCGTAGTAACCGTGCATGGAGGCGACAGGTGTCGCCAGCACCGCGCCGCTGGTGTAGGTAAAGCGCTCACCGGGTTGCAGGTGGGGTTTTTTGCCGATGACCCCTTCGCCGTGCACCTCTTCAACGTCGCCGTTGGCGTTGGTGATAATCCAGTGGCGGCTCTGAAGTTTGACACCTGTTGTGCCGGTGTTGTGCAGGGTAATGGTGTAGGAGAAGACGTAGCGGTCGTGCTGCGGGAGCGACTGTGTTGGCAGGTAGGTCGCTTCGGCATTGACCTCAATGTGGTGGTGTTGATCTGGTTTCATGGCCCCAGTCTATAGAAACTCGGCGGGGGGCTCTACAGTGCATTTTGCGTGGAAACGATTTGACGTCACCTTCCTCGGCCGGCTTTGCGGGTATACTCTCGCCCCCCTGCTGATATCCCGAAAGGAGCGAATGCCATGAGTGTTGTCATCTACCACAATCCCCGCTGTTCCAAGTCACGCCAAACGCTGGCGCTGTTGCAGGCGCAGGGAATCGAACCCGAGGTGGTGGAGTATCTCAAGACACCGCCTTCGGCAACCGAGTTGCAGGCTATTCTGTCGCTGTTGGGCCTGTCGGCGCGGCAGCTGATGCGCCGTAAAGAAGCGCTCTACACCGAGCTGAATCTGGCGCATGAGTCACTGGCCGAAGCGCAGCTGGTGCAGGCGATGGTTGACCACCCGAAACTGATCGAGCGTCCCATTGTGCTGGCCAACGGCAAGGCGGCGCTGGGGCGGCCGCCTGAGAACGTGCTTACCATTATCTAAAGGCCTTCACTGTCATGTCTGAGTTAAAACCACCCTACGAGGGTTTGTCGCCGGAGCGGATACTGGCGGCCGTCGAGAGCCAGGGTTATCTGTGTGATGGCCGGCAGCTGGCGCTCAACAGCTACGAGAACCGGGTCTACCAGGTGGGGATTGAGGAGGCGCAGCCGCTGATCGTCAAATTCTACCGTCCCCAGCGCTGGAGCGATGCGGCGATTCTGGAAGACCACGCCTTTACCCTGGCCTTGGCCGAGCAGGAGATCCCCGTGGTGCCGCCTCTGCGCGATGAGGCGGGCAACACCCTGCATGAGTACGAGGGGTTTCGTTTTTCGCTCTATCCGCGCCGTGGCGGGCGGGGGCCGGATCTGGAGTCGGATCGGGATCTGGAGTGGATGGGGCGTTTTCTTGGTCGCATGCACCTGCTGGGTGCCCGTCAGCCCTACGAGCATCGCCCCTGTCTCGATATCGAGACCTTTGGTTATGAGCCCTACCAGTTTCTGGTCGACCAGCGCTGTATTCCCGCCGAGCTGGAGGTGGCTTATCGCAGTGTGGCCGAGGATGTGCTCAAGCGGGTGGCCATGCGCTTTGAGTCGTGTGGAACGCTGCACAACATTCGCCTGCATGGGGATTGCCACCGAGGCAATATTCTCTGGACCGATGATGGCCCCCATTTTGTCGATTTTGATGACAGCCGCATGGGGCCGGCGGTGCAGGATCTGTGGATGTTGCTGTCGGGTGATCGCGAATCGATGGCGCGCCAGCTCAGTGCGGTGTTGCGGGGCTATCAGCAGTTTGCTGATTTCGACTACGTCGAGCTGCACATCATCGAGGCGCTGCGTGCCTTGCGGCTGTTGCACTACTCGGCCTGGCTGGCGCGACGCTGGCACGACCCTGCTTTTCCCATTGCATTCCCCTGGTTCAGCGGACCGCGTTACTGGGAGGAGCAGATTCTGACGCTGAGAGAGCAGATGGCGGCGCTGGATGAGCCGCCGTTGCCGGTCTAGCCCGGATTGTTCATGAATAATCCGGGCTGGGCGGGCGGTGTCTCAAGTGCCGGTGTGGCGCAGATTGGCGAGGCCGGGCAGGCTGCTCAAGTCAACGTCGTCGATCTGCTCCGGGGCGAGAAAACGTTCGGCGTAGCGCAGGTAGACACCTTCCTCCACAAAGACCGCGAACAGGTCGGGGTCGATGTGCCCCTCCAGCGCCATGTTGCCAAGAATGGTCAGTGTCTGCGAGAGCGACATCGCCTTTTTGTAGGGGCGGTCGGTGGCGGTGAGTGCTTCAAAAATATCGGCGATGCACATGAGGCGTGCCTGCACTGACATCTGTTCGCCGGTGAGCCCTTTGGGGTAGCCGTTGCCGTCGATGCGTTCGTGGTGGCCACCGGCGATCTCCGGCACGTTGCGCAGGTTCTTGGGAAAGGGCAGCGCTTCGAGCATGCGGATGGTGGTGAGGACGTGGGCGTTGATTTCGGTCCGCTCTTCCTGTGTCAGCGTGCCCTTGGCGATGGTGAGGTTGTAGTGTTCGTTCTCATCCAGCATGGGCTGTGGTTTGCCGCGGTGGTTCTGCCAGGTGAGCTGGCTGATCTGCGCCACCCGCTGGCGATCCTGCTCCGACATAAACTCACTGCCCAGATTGCATTTTTTCAGGAAGGCAAAATCGTCATCGAGCCGGGCCAGCTGCGCCTGAAACTGGTGGCAGTGGCGCACGTCAACGTCCACCTCGCCCCGCTCGGCCAGGCGCTGTTTGAGCAGCGCAATTTCCAGATCACGTTTGAGAATTTCAAAGCGGCCCTCGATGAGGTGGATGCGGTCGAAGATGGCTTCCAGCTTGGTCGCCTTGTCGACGACGTGCACGGGGGTGGTGATTTTGCCGTAGTCGTGCAGCATGGCGGCGATCTTGATTTCGTACAGCTCATCGTCGTTGAAGCGGGTATCACGGTGCCGGCCCTTTTGCGTGGCGTTGACGGCGTCGGCCAGCAGCATGGCGATTTCGGGCACCCGGCGGCAGTGGCTGCCGGTGTAGGGGGATTTTTCGTCGATGGCATCGGCGATGACGCCAATGAACTTCTCCAGCAGGTTGCGCAGGTCGAACAACAGCTGCTGGTTTGTCAGCGAGATGGCGGCCTGGGAGGCGAGGGATTCAGCCAACCGCTGCGCTTCGCCGGAAAAGGGGATGACTTCGCCCGTTTCCGGGTGCTGGGCGTTAATCAGCTGCAACACGCCGATGACATCGTTCTCATGATTGGTCAGCGGAATGGCGAGGAAGGACTTTGAGTGCTCGCCGCTGGCCCGCTCGTACTTGAGCGCGCCTGAGAAGTCGAACTCCGGCATGCCGCTCATATCGTCGATATTCAGGGTTACGCCACTTACCGCCGCGCAGGTGGCCACGGTGTTTGTGTTGGGCACCTCATCTTCGAGGTAGAGCGGGATCGGCGGCGGTGAGGGCTCTTCCTGCGCCTGGCCTCCGGCCCTGAGCGAGTTGGTGCGCATCACGGCAAAGTGGAGGCTGTTGTCGCGCACGAGATAGAGGGTACCGCCGTTGGCCTTGGTTAGTACCTGGGCGCTTTCGACGATACGATCGAGCAGGACGTGGGAGTTCTTTTCTGATGAGAGCGCCAGGCCGATCTCGATGAGATGGCTGATGTGCTGGCTGAGGTGGTTGGGGTCTGACATCGGCTGTGAATAAACCTGCTAATACTTCACGAATGACTTTGGCTACCAAGCTATCGGACAAAATGCCGCTCACATTACCCCTAAAAAAGATCGGTTATATCGATGACTTGGGCGCGGCCGTGTCGCACCGGGAGGTGTTCTGGACTTTGTTGGGTGATGTTGCTATACAGGGCGGCCATTTCATTGCGTAGATCCGCCGGGTTATGACTGCACACTCTTCAACCACTGCAAAAGTGGAAATTTATACATGGCGCTATTGTGGTTTTTGCCTGCGGGCAAAGATGTTCCTCGAAACCAAGGGCATCGAGTTTATTGAATACCCCATCGATGGCGACAGTGCGGCACGGGCGGCAATGACCGAGCGGGCCGGGGGAGCCAGTTCGTTACCTCAGATTTTTATCAATGATCAACACATCGGGGGGTGTCAGGAGCTGCTGATGCTGGAGCATCGCGGCGAGCTGGATGCGTTGCTTAGCCCGCCCTGATATGCCCGGTTGCTTCTGTCCTGCCTGCTTCGTGCTCACTCGAAAAAGAGTGCCAGTAACCTGTTAGAAGAGCTCAATATCTGAGTCGTCATCGGCCTTGTCCGCCGCGGGCGGGTTCGATCCATCCCCTTTTCTCATGACGGTCTTGAATACGAGGCGCTCGTCTTTCATGGTGTAGCGCTGTTCAATGCCGTCTACCATCGTTGCCCAGGCTTGCTGATTGTCACGCAGGCTCTCTTCGGCGATGTGGGTTTTCACCCCTTCGAGGGTTTCGCACACAT
>JALTMR010000147.1:5116-6914 GCA_027001525.1 Gammaproteobacteria bacterium | reverse complement strand
AAAAAGGCCAGGTTAGGCATACCGGGGATGATCCCCATGATCCCCACCACACTGGAGGTCACCCCCAGCACACGGGGCTCGTTGAACAGCTGCGTCATAATCTGGCCGCTCATGTCCTGATCGCTGGAGACGCGGGTCACGATAATGGCGGTAGCGGTGGAGAGCAGCAGCGAGGGGATCTGCGCCACCAGGCCGTCACCAATGGTCAGCAGCGTGTAGTTGCGTACGGCATCAGAAGCCGCCATATCGTGCTGCAACATACCGATGGCGAAGCCGCCAATGATATTAATAAAGAGAATCAGGATACCGGCGATGGCATCACCGCGAACAAACTTGCTGGCACCATCCATGGAGCCGTAGAAATCGGCCTCGCGGATCACCTCCTGACGGCGCTCCTGGGCTTCGTCCTGCGTCAACACCCCGGCGTTGAGGTCGGCATCGATAGCCATCTGCTTGCCCGGCATGGCATCAAGAGTAAAGCGGGCGGAAACTTCCGACACCCGGCCAGCCCCCTTGGTCACCACCACGAAGTTGATGATGACCAGAATGGCAAACACCACCAGACCCACGGCGTAGTTGCCGCCAATCACAAACGAGCCAAACGCCTCGATCACCTTGCCCGCCGCCTCGGGGCCGGTATGCCCCTCCAGCAACACCACCCGGGTTGAGGCAATATTCAGCCCCAGACGCAACAGCGTGGAGATCAATAAAATAGTGGGGAAGACACCAAAATCCAGCGGCCGCAGCGCGTAGATCGCCGCCAGCAAAATCACCAGCGACAAGGTGATGTTGAAGGAGAAGAGCATGTCCAGCATGAACGGTGGCAAGGGCACCACCAGCATGGCCAGCATAAGCAGCACCAGCAGCGGAATGCCCAGCCCCATGGCGCTGACTCTTGAAAAATCGGGTAAACCTCTAGCCTGTTCCATCGCACCACCTACCTTTTAGGATGCTCGTTGTTGCCCTCCGCATCCCGCCGCATCTCATCGGGGATGGGAAGATCGTCAGGATTCAAGGGCTTGTTCACACCCGTCGGGCCTAACTTTCTTAGCTGAAAGACGTAGGCCAGCACCTGCGCCACCGCCACGTATAATCCTTCGGGAATCTCCTGATTCAACTCCGTCGTGAAATAGACCGCCCGCGCCAGTGAGGGAGAAGACAAAATCGTCACGTCAGACTCCTTGGCCACCCGGCGAATCTCAAACGCCACGTAATCCGCCCCCTTGGCCACCACAATGGGGGCGCGCATCTCCCCCTGGTCATATTTGATGGCCACGGCGAAGTGGGTCGGGTTGGTGATGATGACGTCGGCGTCGGGCACATCTTCCATCATGCGTCGCTGCGACATGTTCATCTGCGTCTGCCGGATCTTCTGCTTCAGCTCCGGGCTGCCGTCAGTGTCCTTGTGCTCCTGTTTGACGTCCTGGCGCGTCATTTTCAGTTGCCGCTTGTGGTTCCAGACCTGAAACGGCGCATCAAGCAGAGAGATCAGAATCATGGTGGAGCTGACCGCCAGAAAGGACCACAGCACCACATCACCGGCGTGAGCCAGGGCCGAGGGCAGCGGCTCCCGCGCCAGCCCCATCAACGAGGAGGAGACGCTGGACATCAGCCAAATCCCCACGCCGACAAAAAACACAAATTTAAGCACCGCCTTGACCAGCTCCATCAGCGCCTGGGGGCCGAGTATCTTTTTCATCCCCTTGAGCGGATCGAGTTTGCTCATCTTCACCGCCAGCGCCTTGGTGGAGAAATTCCAGCCGCTAAGCGCCACTGAGCCCACCACCGCAGCAATCAC
>JALTMR010000147.1:0-5106 GCA_027001525.1 Gammaproteobacteria bacterium | reverse complement strand
GCATCAAAATCCACATGCCTTGGGCAACGCTTTCGAGAAAAAGGGGCACCATGTAGCGGGTGTCGAACACCTTTGCCCGTTCCATGCTCAGCGCCTTGACCATCACCTCCATCAACCCCTCCACAATGCCGGCACCGAACAACAACAGGCAGGCCGCCGCACTCATCAACATCACCGTGGTGGTCAACTCGCGCGAGCGCGCCATCTGCCCCTTTTCCCGGGACTCACGGAGTTTCTTCTCCGTCGGCTCTTCGCTGCGTTCCTGTCCGCTGTCTTCTGCCATAGGCCCTTAGGGCAGCATCACGCTGCCCATAAACTCCAGGCTGTGGTTCATCAACACCATCATCTGTTCACCGGCGCTTTGCATCGTCATAAAAATCACGACAAAGCCACCGATGATGGAGATGGAGAAACCGACGGCGAAGATATTCATCTGCGGCGTGGCGCGGGTAATCACCCCCATGATCATGGTGATCATCAACAGAGAAATCACCACCGGCAGGGCCATAATCAGCGCCCCTTTGAACACCCATAAGCCGTACTCCACAATGTCGTAAAAACTTTTAGGGTCAATTGTTTGACCGACAGGAAAGACATGAAAACTTTGGGCCAACTGGCTGATCATGATCAGGTGACCGTTCATGGAGAGAAAAATGAGAATGGCCACGAGGTTATAAAACTGACTCACCACCGGCACACTGACGCCGGTGGCCGGATCCATCATCTGCGCAAACCCCAGACCCATTTGCATCCCCACCAACTGACCGGCGTTGACGAAGGCGGCAAAGACAATCTGCAACGCAAAGCCCATCACCAGCCCCACCAGAATTTGCTGCACAATCAGGAGAAACATCTGTAGCGACACGGGATCCACACCAACATGCACATCGGACGAGGGGGCCACCGCGACGGTGATACAGAGAGCGAGAAAGAGTTTTATCTGGGCAGGCACCGCCTTCATGCTGAAAATGGGGATGATGGTGACAAAGGCCGCAACGCGAAAAAAAGGCAACAGAAAGGCGCTAATCCACTCCAGCAGCTGTGCTTCACTGATGCTCATGCGCTGCGCGAGCCATTAACCGATGACACCGGGTATTTCGGAAAACAGCGCGGTGATGTACTCCATAATCACCCGCAGCAGCCACGGCCCGGCATAGATCAATACAGCAAACGTGGTCAGTAATTTGGGGATAAACGACAGCGTGGTTTCATTGACCTGCGTCGCCGCCTGAAACACCGCCACCAACAACCCCACCGCCAGTGCCGGCAGGAGAATCACCGACACCATGATGATGGTAATCTCCAGCGCATGGCGGGCGATGCCTATCACTGTATCCGGCGTCATAACGAACCCCCTGTTGCGCTACACATAAAAACTCGACGCCAGCGTTCCGACAATCAACACCCAGCCATCCACCATCACAAACAGCATGATTTTGAACGGCAGAGAGACAATCAGCGGCGACAGCATCATCATCCCCATGGCCATCAGGACGCTGGCCACCACCAGATCGATAATGAGAAAGGGGATAAAAATCATAAAGCCGATCTGGAACGCTGTTTTCAGTTCGCTGGTGATAAAGGCCGGCAACAACACTGCCAGCGGCACCGACTCGGCGGTGTACTGCTGCACATCCTCCCCCGACAGATCAGCAAACAGAGCGATATCCGTTTCGCGCACCTGATTCATCATGAAATGGCGAAAGGGAACCAGCACCTCTTGCAGCGCAACGTCGGACGACATCTGCTCGTTCATATAGGGTTCGACGGCGCGGGTGTATGACTGATCCAGCACCGGCTTCATCACAAAGAACGTCAGAAACAGCGCCAGCCCCAGCAAGATCTGGTTGGTGGGCGTGGACATGGTGCCCATGGCCTGACGCAGCAGGGCAAGCACGATAATGATGCGGGCAAAACTGGTCATGGTCAGCAACATGGCGGGCAGAAATGACATCAACGTCATCAACACCAGCACTTGCAGGCTGAGCGAATAGGTTTCCGTGCCGTCGGGATTGACCTTCATGGAGAGGGCGTTCAGCCCCGGCTCGGCCAGGGCAATGCCGGGCAGAATCAGCAACAACAACGCAATAACAATCAGGCGCTTCATGACGAGGCCCGGTTGTTGAGCGCTTGCTTGAGCTTGCTGGCAAACAATGTGGCGGGGGCCGGGGCCCTGTTCGCCGTTTCAATGTGCTCACTGAGATGATGAATTTTATTGATGCGGCCCGGTGCCACCCCCACCAGAATCTGCTCCTTACCCACCTCAACCACAATCAACCGTTCCCGCTGCCCCACCGCCAGGCTGGAGACCACTTTGAACTGATCATTCCCGCCAAACTGCATATAGCCCATGCGCTTGACCGCCCAGGCCACGAGAAAGATAAGTCCGACAATCACTCCCAGGCCGAGGGTCACCTTGAGTAGCTGATCCGTTGTGCCCGGTTCAATCGCTGTTTTTGCCAATGCCGCGGGCACGCCTTCGTCGGCGAACAGATCACTGATCACAAGGCAGAGTATGAGTGGCGAGTAACGTTTCATGGGACGCCCCTACTTCAGCCTCTTGATGCGTTCTGCGGCGCTGATAACGTCCGTAAGACGAATACCGAACTTCTCATTGACCACCACGACTTCACCGTGAGCGATCAACGTTCCGTTCACCAGCACATCCATCGGTTCGCCGGCCAAACGGTCCAGCTCCACCACCGAGCCCTGGTTCAGTTGCAGCAGGTTGCGGATGGGAATATTGGTGCGGCCGATCTCCATCGAAATGGTCACCGGAATATCGAGAATCATATCCAGGTTGCCGTCGTCCGCGACGCCAAAGCCCCCGCCCTCATCATGCAACTCTTCCAGCGGCGCCGCCTCGGCATCGGTTCGCCGGCCAAACGGTCCAGCTCCACCACCGAGCCCTGGTTCAGTTGCAGCAGGTTGCGGATGGGAATATTGGTGCGGCCAATCTCCATCGAAATGGTCACAGGAATATCGAGAATCATATCCAGGTTGCCGTCGTCCGCGACGCCAAAGCCCCCGCCCTCATCGTGCAACTCTTCCAGCGGCGCCGCCTCGGCATCGGCCTGTTCGGCCATGGCGGCGGCCCAGTCATCGGCGTCACCGCCGCCGCTCTCTTGCGCGTCATCCAAGATGTCGTCAGGGTTGACTTGATCTTCACTCATGACTCTCTCCTAAAACATTCGTAACCTGCACGGTGTTTTTAACGGGGGACTTTATCTTGATGGCATTGTTGCCCTGACTGACGCCGAACACCCCGCGAAACATGGGAATGTCATCTTCAGTCGTCAGCAACACCTCCTCCGGAAATTCAAACGGAATAATGTCTCCTTCCTTCATCTCCAGAATGTCGCGCAAACTGAGCAACACCTCACCGAGGGTACTTTTTACGGCGATGTCAGCATCCTTGATATCCTCTTTTAGCGAGGTGCTCCAGCGCTCATCAACCGAGGTACGGTCACTCACTGTGCCGGCGTCCAGCAACTCACGAATCGGCTCCATCATTGAGTAGGGAATGGTGACGTGGATATCGCCGCCGCCACCGTCCAGCTCAACATGAAACGTACTCACCACCACCACCTCCGTGGGGCTGACGATATTGGCAAAGTGAGGGTTGACCTCTGAATTCTGGTACTCGAACTCCAGCCCCAGCACCGGCTCCCAGGCCTGCTTCATGTCGGAAAAAACAAGCTCCAGCATCTTTTCGATAATGCGGTTTTCCGTCTGGGTAAATTCGCGCCCTTCGATCTTGTTGTAGAACTTGCCGCTGCCGCCAAAAAAGTTATCGACGAGAATGAACACCAGTTTCGGATCGAACACGAAGAGCGCCGTACCGCGCAGCGGTGGCACCTTGACCAGATTCAAACTGGTGGGCACAAACAGACTATGCACATACTCGGCAAACTTGAGCATCTGCACCCCGCCCACCGCAATCTCCGGCGTGCGGCGCAACATGTTAAACAGACTGGTGCGAAAATAGCGGGCAAAGCGCTCGTTGATCATCTCCAGCGTCGGCATACGACCGCGAACGATGCGGTCCTGGCTGGTGAAGTCGTAATTACGCGCCTCACCGTCAAAAATCTCCTCTTCTGTTTCGACATCACCATCATCAACGCCGTGTAACAGCGCATCAATTTCGTCTTGTGAAAGCAGATCGTTAACTGACATTGCCGTTATCTCACTGAATAACGAAGCTGGTGAAAAAGACCTCTTCAACCCCGGGCGAACCCGTACGTTCTTCCAGGACGTCCTGAATGGCCTTGAGTATCTCCTGGCGAAGTTTTTCCTTGCCCTGGCGGGTAATCAGCTGCTCGTACGTCTGGTTGCCCAGCAGAAAAATCAGTTTGTTTCTCACCACCGGCATGTGTTTGATCAGGCCATCAATATCCGCCTGGCTCTGCGCCGCCGCGTCCATATTCACCTGCAGAAAACGCAGGCCGGACTCCGTCTGAAAATTAACCGTGAAGGGTTGTTCAAAGGTGTAATAGATCAGCTCCACATGGCCACCGTCGTGGTGCCCGTCCTGCGCACCCGCGGCCTCTTCATGCCCCGCATCACCCTCAGCAGGGGGGTTAAAAAAGCCCATAAAGTAGAGCGTGCCGCCCACGCTGCCGGCGAGCAAAAGAACCACCACCAGAATCAATACCAGGGGGCTCTTCTTCTTTTTTCCTTCCTGCTCTTTCTCTTCAGCCATCACTGTTCACCTTTTCCCAAGAAATCACCATGACCATTTGCTGGAGGTAGTCACAGCAATCCACATGCCAAAAAAATAGACGCTATTTTTCAGAAGGTTACAGAGATACAAAACCGAAACGACGAGATATTGACTATAAACCGCAGCGCCCCACGACGCCTTTCAGGCACCTGCCAATACAGCCCGCACCGTCACAGGAAACGTGCTGCAGACGGCTACGTAGTTTCACTCATTGAATGCAGGGGTACTGAAAGCCATGCTCAAAGGGAAGGGAGATCCATAAAGGCTTGCAGGAGTGTCAGCGCTCATGGCCGTACAACCATTTCTCATCAAGTGTCATCCCCACTGCGGGGCAGTCAAGGTCAAGGCCCTGCTGGAGCGGATCGTTGCCTGGGGCGGTCAGG
>JALTMR010000146.1 GCA_027001525.1 Gammaproteobacteria bacterium | reverse complement strand
GATTCTGGAAAACATGATGTCACGCATGCTGGTCCTGGCCGTCGTTTTGGGCGCAGTCTCTGCTGACTACGGCTGGACGCTGATCGTGCTGGCCACCATCCTGTTTCTCGGCATTCCACTGCTCATCAAACTCAATGATGCTTTTGGTGCCCACAGCTTTGCCGGGCAACGAGGCATCGTCATGATCGTCGTCTTCGTTACCGCAACTACGTTCATGCTGGGAGATCGCGCCTACCGCAGCAGCGTTATCAGCGGACTGGTTTCACCTGAAGACGATATTATCCGCGCCCTGGCGATACAGACGGAGGAGATCGAGGAGAGCTTCAACACCGGCAGCCAGTGGCCTGCCCGCACCATGCTGGCCGTTAAACGCCCCGTCTTTCCCCTGCCGCCAGCCGCAGAATCGCCCGAAGAGTTTCAAAAGATGATCGGCAACATCCGGTTTATTCTATTCGACCCCTTCGAGCCGGAGAACAAGGCGCTGCGCGACAACATTGCCGCGTCCACCAACGTAATGGAGACACTGATCCAACAACCTAACGGCGTCATCGTCAAGGTAAAACTGGCAGATCAGGACTGACACGAGGGGCAATAATACGTTGCCCGCTGGCCGAGGCGGAGAGCTTTGATTGTCGCACCGCAGTGATCACAAGGCGCTCCGCCGCGGCCATACATCTTCAGCTGCTGCTGAAAATAGCCCGGCTGACCCGAGCCATTGACGAAATCCCGCAGCGTCGTTCCGCCCTGCGTGATGGCCTCGGCCAGTACTGATTTGATCGCCTCGGCAAGCACCGCGTAGCGCCGCTGAGAGATCTTCCCCGCCGCGATCCGAGGTCGGATCCCCGCCAGAAAAAGCGCTTCATTGGCATAGATGTTCCCAACCCCCACCACGCGCTGGCTATCCATCACAAACAACTTCACCGCCTGTTTTTTGCCGCGAGATTGCTGAAACAGATAATCACCCGAAAAGGTACTGTCGAGGGGCTCGGGGCCAAGGTGGGCAATCAGGTCATGCCTGACAGGGTCCTCCACCGTCCACAGCACCGCGCCAAAGCGACGAGGGTCACGCAACCGGACAATACAGCCATTGGCCATCACCACATCGACATGGTCGTGCTTCTGCGCCTCCTCGCCGCCCTTCACAACACGCAAGCTGCCGGACATGCCCAGATGGACAATCAACGTCCCCGCCGCCGTTCGAAAGAGCAGATACTTGCCGCGCCGCTGCACACAATCGATACGCTGGCCAATGAGTTCACGGGGCAGCGTATCGGGGACGGGATAACGCAGGCGACCGTTGCGAACCACCACATCGACCACCCGCTGACCTTCGATGTGAGGCGCAACCCCGCGGCGGGTCGTTTCAACTTCCGGCAACTCAGGCATCACACTGACTCATTCATTAATTGATGGAAAAAAGGCGCTGCGCCTGAGCGGCATCGAGGTGGTACTGAATCCCCAAATCCTTCCGCCCCAGCAGCCATTCAGTCCCCTGTCTGGAAAGATAGAACACCACCGGTTCAGCCACCTTCAACAACTGCACCACCACCGCCTCGGACTCGTCGACATCCATCGCCCAGGACGAAACCTTAAACGCCTGGGCGTGAC
>JALTMR010000145.1 GCA_027001525.1 Gammaproteobacteria bacterium | reverse complement strand
CAAAGGCAAGCTTTACGCGTTTGGCGGCGGTGGGCCAAACTTTCAGAGCCTTAACTCAACCATCTGCTTCGATCCCGAAACCAGCGAATGGAGCGCCCGAGCAGATATGCCAACCCTTCGCTCCGGCGCTGTTGCCGCTACGATCAACGACCGCATTTACGTGATAGGCGGTGGCTTCAGACAGGAAGATGGGAATTTTCGCTTTTTACGCACCGTTGATATTTATCATCCAGAAACGGACACATGGGAAAGTGGCCCAGATATGATCGAACCTCATGATTATCCCGCAGTCGCCGTACTGGAAGACAAGATATACGTCCTCGGGGGCCACCACCCAGACGCGACCCAGGGCGGGCCAAAAACTGACCCCGGCTTCGATTTTTGCGAGCGCTTTGATCCCACCACAAACACCTGGGAAGCAATTGCCCCCCTCCCCACACCACGCTTTGCGCTCTCCGCAGTGGTCGCGGATGGGAAAATTCTTGCCATGGGCGGTGTTGCCTTCAAACCAGAGGGGTTCAACAACTTCACTGTAATCGAAAGCTATAACAGCAACACCAACAGCTGGAGCCCCATAGATGGATTCGCCCTTCCGTGGCCGGCGGCGGGTCTTGGTGCAGCCATGGCAAAAGACAAACTCTATATATTCGGCGGCTACAGCGACGACGACATCCACAACCGAACCTCCTGCTACGATTTCTCAACCTCAAGCTGGAGCTCAGATACCCCTCTACCCGCCCCCGTTGCGGCTATGGGCGTCTGCACCATCGGCAACACGATATATTCCATCGGCGGCTGGGCTGATGATGGACGCACCCCCATCGCGGACGTCTACGCCTTCACCCCAAATGCCTGACATCGATTTCAGTAACGAGCAACTCAGCCGTTACAGCCGCCACATTCTTCTGCCTGAAATAGATCTGGAGGGGCAGCGGCGCATCTCCCAAGCCAAAGTCGCCATTATTGGTGCCGGCGGACTGGGCTCGCCGGCGGCCATGTATCTGGCCGCCAGCGGGGTAGGTAAGCTGACCATCGTCGACCATGACACCGTTGACCTGGGAAATCTGCAACGTCAGATCGCCTACAAAACCAGTGACATAGGGCACAACAAAAGCCAATCTACGGCGGCGGCGCTTACCCAACTGAACCCGGAAATTCGAATCGAGGCAATAACGAACTACGCCACACCAGAGATACTCAAAGAGTTGGCAAAGACTCACGACATTCTCGTCGATGCCTGTGACAATTTTGAAACGCGATTCGCCATCAACAGCGCCTG
The DNA here is from genome assembly GCA_027001525.1 of Gammaproteobacteria bacterium. Classification (GTDB taxonomy): domain Bacteria; phylum Pseudomonadota; class Gammaproteobacteria; order Tenderiales; family Tenderiaceae; genus JALTMR01. The sequence goes on along the minus strand of JALTMR010000145.1, from coordinate 5,648 downwards.
CCACAACCAGCAAACCCCCCTGGTAAGCGGAGCAGCCATTCGCTTCCAGGGCCAGGTGAGCGTATATCCCTTCGACGCAGCGACCCCCTGTTATCGCTGCCTCTACGAGGCCGATAGCACAGAAACTCAGGAGACCTGCGCTGACCGAGGCATCTTTGCCCCGCTAACCGGCATCGTTGGCAGCATCCAGGCGGCGGAAGCACTTAAACTACTCACCCGGGCAGGCACCCCTTTAACCAGCCGCTTACTCACCATCGACGCCCTCACCATGAGCATTCGCACCCTCCAGGTCAAAAAAGACCCTAAATGCCCCGTCTGCGGCGACCGATAGCTCGATACAATCATTTTTTTGCAATTGATCGTGGTTATCACTACAATGCAGCCCTTTCTTTGGAAGGCGCCGCCTTTTCACAAACGAGGAACATAAGTTCAATGCCATCGGTAAGAGTTAGAGAGAACGAACCGTTTGAAGTTGCCCTGCGTCGCTTCAAGCGCACCTGCGAAAAAGCGGGCGTATTGTCCGAAGTACGTCGTCGCGAGCACTATGAAAAACCGACTGCTGTTCGCAAGCGCAAAGCCGCTGCAGCCGTAAAACGCCAGCTGAAGAAACTGATGCGCGAACAAGCTCATCGCAAGCGCTTGTACTAAAACGCCAGATTTTTGTGGGGCCATACACTATGGCCCCCACCTAAAAAGCCTCGACACAAAGCATGCCGACAGAAACTTCTCTAAAATCCAGCATTCAAAATGACATGAAAGCGGCCATGCGTGCCAAGGAGAAACAACGTCTTGGCACCATTCGCATGTTGCTGGCAGCCATCAAACAACGTGAAATAGACGAGCAAACCACTCTCAGCGACGAACAGATACTGGCTGTCATCCAGAAGATGCTCAAGCAGCGCAAAGACTCCATCACACAGTACGAGGCAGCAAACCGCCCCGAACTGGCCGAGATCGAAAAGACGGAGATGAGCGTACTGCAGGCCTACATGCCCAAACAGATGGACGAGACAGAGATCGAAGCCCTCGTTGCAAAAGTGATTGACGCCATCGGCGCTCAAGGCCCTCAGGACATAGGCAAGGTCATGGGAGCGATCAAGCCACAAGTGCAGGGGCAAGCCGACATGGGCAAAGTCAGTCAGCTGGTCAAAGCCAAAATCAGCGCACTTTGAGATCACCCCACCCACCGGACTAAGCTGACAGGCATGGCCGGCCGTATCCCCCAGCAATTCATTGACGAACTCCTCAGTCGCGTCGATATCGTAGACATTATCGATGCCCGTGTGCCGCTGCGCAAAGCCGGCCGAGACTTCCAGGCCCGCTGCCCCTTCCACGAAGAAAAAACACCGTCCTTCACCGTAAGCCAGAACAAACAGTTCTATCACTGCTTTGGCTGTGGCGCTCACGGCACAGCCATCAGCTTCTTGATGGAATACGACCACCTCGACTTCATAGAAACCATCAAAGAACTCGCCAGACAGACCGGCATGGAACTACCGGAGCAGAGCAGCCAACCGCAAAACAGCCAACTGCCGGCGCTGGACGAGCTAATGCAAAAAGCCACCGCCTACTACCGCCGACAGATGAAGGAACACCCAGACCGCCACAACGCCATCCATTACCTGAAGAAACGGGGCCTCAGCGGAGAAATTGCCAACGAATTCTGCATCGGCTTTGCGCCCCCGGGCTGGGACAACATCATCAAGCTGCTGGGCAACAGCAAAATAACAACGGAACAACTGGTCACCACCGGCATGGCTATTCGCAAAGACGACGGCCATTGCTACGACCGCTTTCGCAACAGAATCATGTTCCCCATCCGCAACCGGCGAGGCAAGGTCATCGGATTCGGCGGCCGAGTGCTGGACGACGAAGACAAACCCAAATACCTCAACTCACCTGAGTCCCCCCTGTTCCACAAAGGCAACGAACTCTACGGTCTATTTGAAGCCAGACAAGCACTACGCAACATTGACAGCCTCATCGTCGTCGAGGGTTACATGGATGTCGTGGCACTGGCCCAATTTGGCGTCCGCAACGCCGTCGCCACCCTTGGCACCGCCGTCACCACAGACCACATGAACCTCCTCTTTCGTACCTGCAACGATATTACTTTCTGCCTGGACGGCGACCGGGCGGGTCGTGAAGCCGCCTGGAAAGCGCTGGACACCTGCCTGCCACTCATCAGCGATGGCCGCCAGGTACGCTTTATGTTTCTGCCCGATGGCGAAGACCCGGACACACTGATACGCGCACAAGGCAAAGAGGGGTTCGAAACACTGGCCACCAACGCCTTATCGCTTTCCAGCTTTTTTCTCGACACACTCACCCGGGAGGTCGACCTCAACTCACTCGATGGTCGCGCCCGCCTGGTGGAACTGGCCCGCCCCAAGCTCAAGAATGTAGGTAACCCGGTATACCGCCTGATGCTCATCGAGGCACTTGCCCAGCGCATCCACATCGATCCACACACACTAACCCAGCAGATAGAGCGCGGCACCCCCCCTGCCCCGACACACTATTCCGCCCCGCAGAGACGGCCACAACAAGCCCCGGGCAGCCGGCCATCCGCCATACGCATTGCCATCACCCTCCTGCTCAACAACCCGCAACTCGCACAAAAGGTGGCACAACCGGGCCACTTTCTGGCACTCCAGGAGCCCGGTGTAAATATTTTGGTCGAATTGCTTGAATTGCTCCACGCAAACCCCAACCTCCACTGTGGCGGTATTCTCGAGCATTGGCGTGACAAGCCGGATCAAAGACACCTTGCCCGCCTCGCTCGCCAGCCGGTAGAGACACCTGAAGACGGGCTCGAAGCAGAATTTCTTGGCGCACTGATGCTGCTGGAGAAACAACTTCTGGAACAGGAGTTCCAGGAACTGAACCGCAAAGAGCAAGAGACGGGACTGAGCACCGAAGACAAGCATCGCCTTCTGGAGCTATTGAGACTCAAAAATTCACTCAGGTAGTTGATGCCAGGGCACTTGATTTTCACGCATCAACGCCGAAATAGGCTGAATACTTAACCAAAATACCTGTTCTGTTATATAATGGGCGGCTAATTTTTTGTCCACCCCCTCCAATCAGTTAGCAGGGCTAGATCGAGATCACTTTATATATGAGTCGCGAGCAGCAAGAATCACAAATTAAGCTATTGATTGCAAAAGGCAAAGAGCAAGGCTACCTGACCTACCGGGAAGTCAATGATCATTTGCCCGACGAGATCGTCGATCCCGAACAGATCGAAGATATCGTCAACATGATCAACGATATGGGCATCCCCGTGCATGAAACCGCGCCCGATGCCGACAGCCTGCTACTGTCTGACAATGCCGTCGATGAAGATGCCGCCGAGGAGGCCGCCGCCACCCTCGCCACCGTCGATAGCGATTTTGGCCGCACGACCGACCCGGTTCGCATGTACATGCGCGAAATGGGTACCGTGGAACTGCTCACCCGAGAGGGCGAAATTAAAATCGCCAAACGCATCGAGGAGGGCCTGAACCAGGTCAACCAGGCGCTCTCCAACCACATTAACAGCGTTGAGACGCTGCTCACCGGCCACGCCAAGGTTGAAGCTGGTGAACTGCGCCTGACCGAGCTGATCAAAGGCTTTGTTGTTGAAGAAGAAGACTTCCCCGCCAGCAACCAGCCTCCCGCGGCCAATACAGCGGGCGAAAAGAAGGACGAAGAAGAGACGCCAGTCGATACCGGCCCCGATCCTGAAGATGCACGGGAGCGCATGGCCAAGCTGAGAAAGCTGTTCGACAAGCACGCCGCCGCCATCAAAAAAGACGGCCTGGGCAGCAAAAGCGTCGTCGCCCTGCGAAAGCAAATGAGCGAAGGCTTTCTTGAGTTCAAGCTGACTCCCGCATTCAACCTCATGCTGGTCAGCACGCTACGCTCGTTGATCGACGATATTCGCAAACATGAGCGAGTCATCATGAGCATCTGCGTCAACGAAGCTCACATGCCACGCAAAGAGTTCATCACCTCATTCCCGGACAATGAAACCAACCTGGAGTGGCTGGAAAAACAGCTCAACAGCAAAGAGGCCTATGCCAAGGTACTGCAAGAGCACAAGGATGAGATCCGCCAGGCACAAGAGGCACTCATCGCCGTTCAGAAGAACAACTCGCTGATGATCTCCGAAATCAAGGACATCAACCGCAAAATCTCCATCGGCGAAGCCAAGGCCCGTCGCGCCAAGAAAGAGATGGTAGAGGCCAACCTGCGCTTGGTAATCTCCATTGCTAAAAAATACACTAATCGTGGCCTGCAGTTTCTCGACCTCATTCAGGAAGGCAACATTGGTCTAATGAAGGCCGTCGATAAATTCGAATACCGCCGCGGCTATAAGTTTTCCACCTATGCCACCTGGTGGATCCGCCAGGCCATCACTCGCTCCATCGCCGACCAGGCACGCACCATTCGCATCCCGGTTCACATGATCGAGACCATCAACAAGCTCAACCGCATCTCCCGCCAGATGCTGCAGGAGATGGGACGTGAAGCCACGCCCGAAGAGCTGTCAGAGCGCATGGAGATGCCCGAGGACAAAGTCCGCAAGGTACTGAAAATTGCCAAAGAGCCCATCTCCATGGAGACCCCTATCGGTGATGATGAAGACTCACACCTGGGTGACTTCATTGAAGATCACAACGTTCTTTCGCCCTCCGACTCCGCAACATTCGAGGGCCTGCGGGAGGCCACCGACGATATCCTGGAGAGCCTCACCGCCCGGGAGGCCAAGGTGCTGCGTATGCGCTTTGGCATCGGCATGAACACTGACCACACCCTGGAAGAGGTTGGCAAACAATTTGATGTTACCCGCGAACGGATTCGACAAATCGAGGCTAAGGCCTTGCGCAAACTGCGCCACCCCACACGCTCGGAACAACTGCGCAGCTTTCTCTCCGAACAATAACAACGCAAGGTATGGCGCGCCCAATCGGGAGCGCGCTATACTCTCCCCGCTTTTCGCAGGGCCTGTAGCTCAGTTGGTTAGAGCAGTGGACTCATAATCCATTGGTCGAAGGTTCGAGTCCTTCCAGGCCCACCACCTACCCCAAACCATCCCTCGGTTTAACAGCCGCACACGCAACAGTACCTTGCCGTTCTCTCGGCAGGTGCCCTTTCGCACCAACGACAGACCACTTAATTCTCAAACGTCATTCTGGAGTCAACGCCAACGAAGAATATCGTCCTCGCCACGCAGCCCGATGCATCATAAAGCCTTGCGGTTATGAGCTGTACTAATATACAGTAGTTGGGCATTTTATTTTCCAAGAGGAATCATCATGGCTGTTGTAGCTAAGTGGATGTGTGACCGGGATAACACGATGTTTGATACCAAAAAAGAAGCGGATGCCTATGACCAGATGCTGGAGCTGGGGGAGCAGTTTACAGCGCTGCTGGAACAGCAGATCCCCGGCATTGATGAGGTGAAAGCGGAGGAGTTTGGTATTTTTCTGGCCAAAAACAAGGAGATTCTGATACAGGCCTGCAAAGGCAAGCCAGCACTGCTGGCCGATATGACGACAGAACCCAACACCAACGTCACACCATTGAAGACCGAAGCAGGTTAGCGCGATTATCGCGTAAAAAAGCCGGGGTTGTGGGAGACAACCCCGGCAACGGCCAGG
>JALTMR010000144.1 GCA_027001525.1 Gammaproteobacteria bacterium | reverse complement strand
GCCTTCCGTGGTAATGCCCCGACCAATCTGCTTAAAGGGCAGTGGCCGGTGCCGGAGTCCATTTTGAGTGGCGTCTTCGAGCGGGGCGCACCGGCCGCAACGTTGTCGCCTCGGCCGGCGTTGGCTCGCTGACGCGCCAAAAAGGGGCTGACAATGTACTAGTTGCAGATCTTTTTGATCTGCGCCTTGGCCTGACTGATGCGCTGCTGGCGCTCCTCTTCGGTGAGGCGGGTGACGCTGCCATCGGCATTTTTCAGTAGCACCCGCGGGCGCAGCTCCAGCCCGGTGAGATGTTCACGGGCTGTGCGGCACGCCTGCTGGCGCTGCTTGTTCTCGCTGGCCTGGCGCTGAGCCTTCTGCCGCTGCTCTTTTTGAGTTGCCTGGGCGGCTTTACGCTGCTCCAACAGCCGCTCCAGTCGGGCCTGGGCCGCCGCCGGGTCTGAAGGTGGCGCGGTTTTGACCTCTTTCTTGCTGTATTGGCCCGAAGGCGGCGGGGTTTGGGAGAAGTGTTTGCGCCCGTGTTCGTCTGTCCACTGATAGATTTCTGCGGACGCCACGGGAAGCCAGAGCACGCTGGCCAGGGCGGCGACAATGATGCTGGAAAAAAACGTTTGCTTGTTAATAACCACGGAGCCACTTCCTTCGACGGATAGAGATTGCTGACCTTCTCATCTTAGCTCAGCTGCGCAGCCCTGCTAGATGAGTTTTTTCAGATTTGAGAGGTAGCCCTGTTCATCCGGCATGCCCCCGCTGCGCTGTGCCTGCCACATCATTTCACCCAGGCACTCCATCATGGCGTGCTCCACCTCGTGCGGGTCTTTCTGTTTGAGGCCGATTTTCTGGTAGATATCCCGAATCCCCGCAGGACGATCAGTGGAGACCTGCTCGTGAATGGCGATGTGCATGGCCATGTGGAGAAAGGGGTTGCTCTGGCCCATCTCGGGGGTGAAGTCCTGCTCCAGGGGCTGCTCGCCTTTGCTCAGTAGCGGGTGGTACTCGGGGTGCATCTCCATGATGTTGGCGAGCATCTGCTCCATGGGCTCCAGCGCCTCTTTCTGTTTGGCCTTGGCCCAGACATCAACAAAAAACTGGCGCATTTGACGGCGGTCTTGGGTAAACATGGTGGTCAGGTCATCCGGGTTGAGAGATGGGCAGGATAGCAAAAAGTGCGACCGTTTCGGCCGCGGGTTCAGGTTTCTGTCTTTTGTTTGTATTCACACAGGTCTTCGATGATGCAGGCACCACAGCGCGGCTTTCGTGCCACGCAGACATAGCGGCCGTGGAGGATCAGCCAGTGGTGGGCATCCAGCTTGAATTCGTCGGGAATGAACCTCTCCAGCTTCTTCTCCACCTCCAACACAGTTTTGCCGGGCGCTATGCGGGTGCGGTTGGCGACCCGGAAGATGTGTGTGTCCACGGCGATGGTGGGTTGGCCAAATGCCGTGTTGAGGATGACATTGGCTGTTTTACGGCCCACACCGGGCAGCGCCTCAGCGCCTCGCGGCTCTGGGGTACGACGCTGTGGTGTTTGTCCATGAGGATTTTGCAGGCCTTGATTACGTTGGCCGCTTTGCTGTTGTAGAGGCCGATGGTCTTGATGTATTGCTTTAGCCCTGC
>JALTMR010000143.1 GCA_027001525.1 Gammaproteobacteria bacterium | reverse complement strand
GAATATAACCATCCCCGGAGATGATAAAACCGGAACCGAGGGAGCGGGCATTGTAGTCTCGCTCCGGTCCGCCACGCTCTCCCTCACCGTCGAAAAAGCGGCGAAAGAAGTCATCAAACGGAGTGCCTTCCGGCATGGGGATGCTGCCGTGGGGAAAAACACTCTCCTTACGCGACACTTTCTGAGTCGTGCTGATATTGACTACGGCAGGACCGTATCGATCAACCACCTTGGTAAACTCGGGCAACGCAGCCTGAGCATTCACCATAAAGGCACAGACGACCACCACACTCACCACAACCTGCCACAGACGACTTACCGGAACCCGACTCATCCCCACAACATCTCCTTTTCCATAAAATACAGCCACGAGAGGAGCTACCGCTCACACTCCAGCGAAGAGGCACCGGCATCCGCCAGGCGCAACACCACGGGTTGATAATCTGGATCAACAGCAACCCGCCGAGAATAGGCGTTGACCCAGGCAAAACCGACAGCCAGTCCAACCAGGGCGGACAGAATCACCCAACCTTCCCCCTCAGCATGGGAAAAAAACCACTGGGCAAACAGCGCCGCCACCAACATAGTCACAATAGGCACAGCATAGAGCGCCAGGGAGCCGCGCACCAAGGCCTGCTCTTCAATGCCCACCACAACGCGATCATGCACGCGGGCGCTGATGCAGTTAAGCACCCTGAAGCGATTTGCCCGCTTGCCCACCACTTTGGATAACGCGCCAGTACCACAGCCTTTTTTGACCGAGCAGCTATCACAGGCACTTTTGCGCTGCGTCTCCACCAAAGCAAACTCACCGTCTATGGCGACAACCCGGGCCGTCTCTTCAATCATTCCTCTACGCTCTTGGGCCGGATAGACTGACCAATCATTTTCACCGTCACCTCGGGCACCTCACCCACCACGGTCACCTGATAGCCGTCCACAATCACACCGAAGGCACTGACCGCGCCGCGCCGGGAGATACCCTCAAAGGGTTTATCCCCCTCGCTCATCTTTTCGATAAAAACGGACAGTGAGGCCAGGCCATCACTAAAGGTCATACGCTGCACGGGGCGACCGGGCCCGGCCTGATGCGTATCCACCAGCGAAAATCCCGAGGCCAGCTGGCCTACCTGCCAGGCATCGATCTCAACGCCAGAACCCTCTTCAGTAGACGCAACGGCCCCGGCCTCCGGCTGGGGCTTGGCCGGCTCAACCGGTGGGTGGGTGACTTCGCTTTCATCCAGCAACTTGATCGAGGTAAACATGACCTGTTCGATGACACCGCCGGAAGCATCAAGCAGATCAGACTTGAGCAGCAGACCAGTGGTCTCTTCCAGCCAGAGACGGTAACCATAGCGGTATTGATCTTTGGGTTTAACGATGACGACCTGGGTGAAGCGACCGGCCACACGATCCCGGCCAGCCAGGCGCAACTCGTAATTTCCCTCGATGCTATCCCAGTAACGGCCAATACCCTCGGCATCGTCTTTGGGGATGCTGCCAAAGCCACTATTGCTGGCCCGCACCACTCTGCGCTCAACGCCCGTCAGGGTAGTCAGATACTCATGTTCACCTTGCTCATCCACAAGATGCCTGACATGCATCGCGGCCATCTGGTCAT
>JALTMR010000142.1 GCA_027001525.1 Gammaproteobacteria bacterium | reverse complement strand
CGGCTCTTGCGCTCAAAACCGTCGAAGTCATCCTGCACAAAGGGGCGGGTAATCTGTCGTGCGCGGTCCGAGCGGTAGTTCATGAAAATGATGACATCGCCATCATTGACCTTGACCGGATCGCCGATGGGTGTGGCTTTGACAAATTCGTCAGTTTCACCACGCTCATAGGCCATGGTCAGCGCCTCCTGAGCCGTGGCGGCGTGGAACTCACCTTCGCCCAGTGTGATGAGGTCGTAGGCGGATTGGATGCGGGGCCAGCGGTGATCCCGGTCCATCGCGTAGTAGCGGCCGATGACAGAAGCAAAGCGCCCCATACCCAGTTCGTTAAAGATGGTTTCCATCGCCTCGATGGATGTGGTGGCGCTCTTCGGTGCGGTATCCCGGCCATCAAGAAAAGCGTGGAGGTAGAGCTGCTTTGCACCTCGTTGGGCGGCCAGCTTGACGGCTGCCTGGATATGCTCCTCGTGGCTGTGGACGCCACCGGGCGAGAGCAGGCCGACAATGTGAACCGCCTTGCCTGTGTTGACGGCCTTGTCGACCGCATTGGTCAATGTGGCGTTGGAGTAAAACGAGCCGGTTTTGATGGCTCGGCTGATGCGGGTGAATTCCTGGTAGACCACCTGCCCGGCACCGAGGTTAAGATGGCCAACTTCGGAGTTGCCCATCTGGTCGGCAGGCAGGCCGACTTCCGCCCCGGAGCAGCTTAGGCGTGTATGCGGGTATTCGTGCCACAGTCTGTCCCACACCGGCTTTCTGGCGTGGTGAATGGCATTGAACTCAGGGTTATCGCTGCATCCCCAACCATCGAGGATGATGAGGGTAATGGGTTTTACTCCTGGGGGCATAATTAACTTTGAAATTTTCGTTAGCGGTTGGTGGAATGTTGTGTGCACTGCGTTGGCAGCAGCAAAGGCCGGGGGCCGAGGCGATGTGTTCAAACAGTCCCAGGGCCGGCAGCAACACCTTTCACGTCACTGAACGCGATGCTTTCATTGTATAATGTTTTTACTAAAACAAAAATACGCACACAAGATGCGTGTAATCACAGAGAGACCGTCGCGATGGGACAAAAAACCGATGAGGGGAGTGAACGTATAGCTGGCGATTCCACGTTGCCTGCCCGTGACGAAGATATTGACCGGGCGGCTCACTCGCTTAAAGCGATGTCTCACCCGCTGAGGCTGAAAATTCTCTGCACTCTGGGCGACGATGAAGCCAGTGTGCAGGGCATTGTGGCTGCGGTGGGGACAACACAAAGCAATATTTCACAGCATCTGGCGATCCTTCGTGACAAGGGGATTTTAACCGCACGAAAAGATGCAAATCGTGTATATTACCGCGTCGGTGATCCTCGGACTTTGCGCCTGATCTGCATGATGCGCGAAGTGTTTTGTTCAAACTAAGCCAATTAACAGTCGTTAATTTTCGATCCGAGGTCTTGCAGCATCTAACGGAGCAAGGTCCATGGGCCAGTTTGTCGATTTCGTAGTAAATAACCCTCTGCTGTTTGCCGCTTTCATCGCTATTTTGGTGATGTTGGTGATGAACGAATTCAAACGTAAATTACTGGGCTTTACCGAGGTAGGGCCCAATGATGCAGTTCGCCTGATGAACCAGGAG
>JALTMR010000141.1 GCA_027001525.1 Gammaproteobacteria bacterium | reverse complement strand
GATACAGCTGTTGCTTCAGGGGGGAGTGAACGGTCAAAGACTGGCGATCCGGCGGCTGAGGCACGGGCAAACTACAGGCATTCAAAACCAAAAGAGAGAGGAGAAACAGGAGGCTGGACACAGAAAAGCGGCGACAATCCATCATAAGCACCACTATAACCGAGGGGAACGACAGAAACCGCATAAAAACAGACGGGTAGAACCGGAGAAAGTTGGTAGCGGGGGCAGGATTTGAACCTACGACCTTCGGGTTATGAGCCCGACGAGCTGCCAGACTGCTCCACCCCGCATCAACGAGGGACGGATATTAGCAGATAACCAGCACATGTCCAGCACTATCTCTTCCCAGACCCGGATTTCACCTGCACATCCCCATTGGACGCTCCCCCAGCCCTTGTCTATGCTTCTCAGTACACGCCAGCCCGACACCGGATTCACAGAGGTAGATGCTATGGACGTCGATTGCGAACTTTCCAACACCACCAGCCACGAATTGGCGCTGGCAATTCAGCAGGAGATGAACAACCAGGACCATCCTCAGCCCCCCACGCTAGGCTCCATGCTGGAGTCGATGCGCAGCGGTCTGTATGAGGAGCTGGTGCAGCAGAGGCGCATCGCCGCTGATCGGGAGCAGTCTATCCTGAGGGAGCTGGAGTGCCTGATAGAAAACTACGGTGAAGAGGCACTGGCAGAAGATTTCGTCGACTACAGCGCCACGGACAATCTCAGCGCTGTCGTTCACGCCCTGATCAGCAGCCTCGCCACAGACCAGCCCCCCACCCTCACCACCCTGCACAATGCCATCAGCAACGGCCTCTGCACCCAATTGGTGGCCGTTGGCGAGATAGAGATGGACGACGAACACTCCCTGATCACGGAGGTCAATGAACTGATTCAGCTCCACGGAGAAGATACGCCCGCGGAACTTTTCCTGCGCTAACAGCTATTGCCAACCTGGCAACAACATTTAGCGCCAGGCCCTTGCTATCAGTGCCTGCTCTTCTTCTGCACTCAAGGAACGACCACCCCAGAGCTGATCAAACACCCCGCGCTGGGTCTCCGCATAACGGCCTGGCGATGGCTGAAAACCGTCTTCTGCGGCCACGCCCTGCAACATCTCCACCCGCCACCCGCCACCGACCCGGCAAGCCAGAGCGATGGAGAGCAGCGCCGCACTGCGTATCTCAAACTGTCGGCAATAGCGGCCATCGCTGGTTTGAAAACTCAGCAGGGGCAACACCGTCTCGCCACGACCATCGCCGACGACATAGCGCGCATTGGCAGGAACCGTCTCCAGCGCCTGCAACAGCGGCGAAGCCGCAGCAATATCACCAAGGCCCAACTGCGCCAATGATCTATCCGACACCACGCTGCCGGAAGATAGGGTGAATTGCGTTTGACTGTACAGGTAGCCCCCATAGACAGCGGCCGCCAGCGCAACAACCACCCACAAGCCACGCCAACCGCGCGATGCTGATCGAGGCGGCTTGCGAACAGCAGCAGCCGTTTGCTCTACAGTGGATGGTGCCGCGAGCGTCGCCCCGGCCGTCGGCTTTTTCTCAATGTGATCGATCAGCGCGTCGGCAACATCAATTTCCGCTGGCTCGCCGGCCTGCCCGCCCCCCAC
>JALTMR010000140.1 GCA_027001525.1 Gammaproteobacteria bacterium | reverse complement strand
GCTCAGCGCCTACAAGGAGAAGCTGAGCACAGCGCCCGTCAGCCATGAACAGCGTCAGTCCTGCCTTGACGAGCTGTCAAAGGGGTTGAAAGGGTATACCTACCTGGAGGAGTAGATCAGCAGCGGCGACACACCGCCCTACTCCTCTTTCCTGATCTTGACCACCATGGTGTTGATGTCCGCCGCGTGGATGCGGTTACGGACTTTATTGAGCTTGCGGCTGCTGGCAAAGGGGCCGATGCGAACGCGGTACCAGTCCACACCCTTGCTCTGCACCTTCTGCACATCCGCTTCGATGCCCAGCAGTGCCAGCTGCGCTTTCACACTGTCGGCCTCTTCATAGCGGTGAAAAGAGCCGGCCTGAATGATGTAGGAGACATCCTCTTTGGGCGCGATCTGCTCCTGCATCTCCTTGATCTCTTTGTCGGGGATGATCACCTCCAGCCTGGAGAGCAGGTGGTAGAACTCGAAGCGCTCCTGCGAAGCGGCCTCCTCGGCCGGCGGCAAGGAGGGCACCACGGCCTTGTTGGCCACGGCGGGCGGCGCTGTATCGCTGTCAGCCGCGCCGGGGCGCACCACTGACTCACCCCCATCACCCAGACCGAAGTAGATAACTGCGGCAATCACCAGGCCACCCATGAGCCCGATCAGCAACCACAGCCAGCCCGGCATTGGCTTTTTCTTTGACCGCCCCGTCGCACCGGATTTTTTCCGTGTGGCACTGCGGGACTTGCCGCCAGCGGCCAGGTGCTTGAGATCCCGGTTCACCATGAACTACATACTTTCCGGCGCAGAGACACCCAACAGCAGCAAGCCATTTTTAATCACCCTTTTCACGGCCAGAATCAGATTCAAACGGGCATCGCGCACATTGTCATCCTCGACCAGAAACTGGTGGGCGTTGTAGTAGGTGTGAAACTCGTTGGCCAGGTCACGCAGGTAGTGGGCGATCTGGTGCGGCTCGTGGTTCAGGGCCGCATTTTCCACCAGCTCGGGGTAGCGGGAGAGGCTCACCATCAGGGCTTCCTCATGAGGCTCACTCAACAATGCCAGACTCGATTCGCCCCGCACCTGCTGGTGGACCAGCCCCTTTTCCGCCAGCTGTCGCAACACACTGCAGACACGGGCGTGGGCGTACTGGATGTAGTAGACCGGGTTGTCGTTGGACTGGGATTTGGCCAGATCGAGATCAAAATCCATGTGCTGCTCGCATTTGCGCACCACGTAGAAAAAACGTGCCGCGTCGTTGCCCACCTCTTCGCGCAGCTCCCGCAGCGTCACAAACGAGCCGGAGCGCGTTGACATCTGCACCCGTTCGCCGCCGCGATAGAGAATGGCAAACTGCACCAGCAACACCTCCAGCCTGGAGGCGTCATCTCCCAGCGCTTCCAGTGCCGCCTTGACCCGAGGCACGTAGCCGTGATGATCCGCGCCCCAGACATCGATGACCCGCTCATAGCCGCGTTCAATTTTGTTCATGTGGTAAGCAATGTCGGAGGCAAAATAGGTTTTGGCACCGTTCTCTCGCACTACCACCCGGTCTTTCTCGTCGCCGAATTCGGTGGAACGAAACCACTCCGCTCCCTCTTTCTCGTAGACGTAACCGTTATCCCGCAAACGGTCCAATGCCTTGTCG
>JALTMR010000139.1 GCA_027001525.1 Gammaproteobacteria bacterium | reverse complement strand
CCCCACTTATATGCGAAAACCGACACAATAACAAGCTTTTTGCATATGACTGGGGCTGGTGAGACACTAAAATGTCATCGCCGGTTTGGCGCCAGCAAAGGGCCTTAAGCCGGAAATGGCATGGAATGGAAGGGGTCTGTAATGGAAAGGCCCTACCCGAAAGGGCTAGGGGCACAAAGGGCTCCCACTCGCTGAACAAAATATTCCGAGTTTTCAGCTTGTCGGTCCAGATAATCGCTTTATGAGTCTGCCACAACGTCAAAATAACCGAGTGCAAGTGAATGGAAAAATCGTTTTCTTGCCACAGTTGATTCCATCCCCATATTTCAGATACGTGGCAATGCATTACCATACAATACAACTTGAAGATGGCTTCTCTATCTAGCTGTTTAGCTTTTCGGTATGTGTAAGTCACAATGATTACTTGTGATAGCAAGAAATTTCAGTGCTCCAAACCGCGTCATTACGGTACGCATATCCTGCAGTTTGAAGACATATTCATTTGGCACACGCCTCGCTATTCCCACAAAGGTAGGTTCTTGCTCTGGGTTGAGCCCTCAAAAAAGTTAACTGTCTGGACATATATCGATAACCCATGGGAAAAAGATTGCTATTACACCCGGTATACTGTTCTCAGCACAAGAGCAATATCAACACCATATCCGTTTGAGTTGCGGTGCTGTGGAGGGGGATCAAGCACACAAATCTATAAAAATACTCGCGAAGTTGGCACATTCCAGGCAATCATAAACACTGTTGACACCGAGATAATCAAGTATTTATCCTTTGGCGAGACCAATATTTAACCAATCCGTACAAATCATTGTTTACGGACTCAGGGAATGAGTCATGCCAATCGAAGTAACCATTAACCACGATGAACAAATTGTACACGCCACTTGCCATGGGAAGATTACGCTTCCTGATATTCAGCACTATCAGCACGAAACATGGGGCTCTGTTAAAGTAAAAGGCTACAGGGAACTCTTTGATGCAAGTAAGGGTGATGTATCAGATTTTAGTATTGCTGATGCTATGACCGTTGCCGATAAGGGCGATGAAAATGACTCGGGGGCAAATAAAACAAAAACAGCCATAGTTATTTCTTCTGAAAGACAAAAGCAACTGGCAATAATTTACGCAACCAAACGTGGCCTAAATCCTGACAACCCACGAACCGTAGAATATTTCTTCACATCTTCAATTGCACTTGACTGGTTGCTCAAATAGCCAGGAGTATTGATGGTCTCACATGTTTTTGCTACATGGTTAAAACCACATTTCCTCTTTTATGCCCTTTTTCTACATACCTGTGGGCATCGGCCGTTTGATGCAGTGTGTAACGCCTATCAATGATCGATGTTAACTTTCCTTCCTCAATCAGCTTTATCAATTCATTCAGAAGCTCTCGCAGATCCGATTGGGGACGTAATCCTGTAGCGGAGAACTTCGCCTTTTTACCGTTGGTTGGTGACGTATAAATCATTTGTAGTAAAAGGGGCAAGCCAAGCACAGGGGAAAGATAAACCCCATTTTTCGTTAGTATCCCCTTGCAACGCGAGAATGAACTTTTACCTATTGTGTCATAAACAATGTCATAGGTTTTCTCAGATTGTGTGAAATCTACTTTTGTGTAATCAACCACTTCTTTGGCACCCAACGATCTCACCATTTCTACATTAGCGTCGCTGCACACGCCGGTCACTTCTGCCCCAAAATAATTCGCAATTTGTACCGCAGTGCTCCCCAAACTACCCGATGCACCATTGATAAGAACTCGTTGGCCGCTCTGTATTTGTCCAATATCTTTTAAAAAACTCAGAGACGTTAACGCACCATCACAAACAGAGGCAGCTTCTTCATAAGTCATATTATTTGGCTTTGTTGCAAGCATGCCATCCTCGGGAACGCAGACATACTCGGCATTCGTACCAAAACCAAAGATGCTTTCCCCAAATACTGAGTCACCTTTCTTAAACAAGGTGGTATCTTTTCCAACAGCTTCCACTACTCCGGCAAAGCCAGTTCCGGTGATGGGGTACTTTGGCTTTAACAACCCCATAAATAGTCGCCCAAACAATGGCGTTCCCGTTCTCATCATGCCGTCGGCCGCCGTGACACTTGCAGCGTGAATTTTTATCAGCACTTCATTGTGCCTGGGGGTTGGTTTTTCCACTTCTTTAAGCTGAAGCACGTCGGGTGACCCATATTTAATGCAGGCTATCGCTTTCATCCTATTTCTCCTTTTTTCCCGATGGTTAAATCGTCATGTGACAATCGTAGGCCATGCAATGTAGAATAGTAATCCCTGATATCGGAATTTGTGGTATGCGTTTTTGTATGGATTGGCGATCAGTAAAATTTGACTGGAATCGAGCCCGTGCTTTTCTGGTGACCGCAGAAGAGGGCTCGCTGTCGGCTGCCGCACGGGCATTGGGAATGACACAGCCGACACTTGGTCGCCAAGTCAGTGCGCTCGAGAAAGAATTGGGCGTTGTGCTCTTTGAACGTGCAGGCCAGGGACTTGTTCTCACGCCCAGTGGACTGGAACTGGTCGAACACGTTCGAGCAATGGGTGATGCGGCAAATCGTGTATCGCTAACGGCGAGTGGGCAATCGCAAGATATCGAAGGTACCGTCTGCATTTCTGCCAGCGAAGTGCATGCAGTTTTTTTACTTCCGCCGATCATCGCAAAGCTGCGTCAGATGGAACCCAAGATAAATATTGAGATCATTGCAACGAATAATGTCAGTGATCTGAGACGACGCGAAGCAGACATCGCTATCCGGAATTTTCGCCCTACCCAGCCGGAACTGATCGCGAAAAAAATTAAGGATGCTTCCGCCCGGCTTTATGCAACGCCGGACTACCTTAAACGTATAGGCAACCCTGCATCGCCAGAAGATCTTCAGCAGGCTGATTTCATCAGTTTTGATAGCACTGGCGGTTTAATGAATGGCCTTAATGAGCTTGGCTTAAATCTGACGAAGAAGAATTTTCCTATTTTGACTGAAAACTACATTACTCATTGGGAGCTCGTTAAAAAAGGATTGGGAATTGGCATCATGCCGGATGACGTAGGCGATGCAGAATCGTTAGTTCAGCAAGTATTGCCCGAACTTGAACCCATTGTTTTTCCAATCTGGCTTACAACTCACCGCGAGCTCAACACAAGTAGACGAGTAAGAATGGTATTCGACCTTTTGGCGGCTGAATTGGCCTAACCAAAACTGATGATTACACATTCTTATGGCTGTTCAGATTGACCAATTTGATAAAATCCCAATACAAAGTATGCATGTCACAAGCGAGCTAATAGTTCGCAGGTGATTCCAGTTTGTCCAGATTGTTAAATAGCGAGACCATATCTGTTGTGCGTTAGAACTATATGAATCCTCTCGTGCAAGAAAATTATTAAGAGGTACGTTGAATAGAACTGTGCAAACAAACATACCGATAAAATAAACTGCCCCTGCTAATAATATTAATGCAGCGCTGGCGTCACTCCAATTATAAATGGCGACAATCATCAAAAGCACCGAGATAATAGATGAGCCAAAGAATAGCGGCATAAATGCTGAACGAAGTATCGTTTTATTAATGGAATTCATAGCGGCGATGGCATGTGTTGTGTCGATTTCACCAAATGCCCGCATAACAAAACCAGAGAAGGTAAAATAAACCCCGGCTATAAGACCGCTGCTGAGTGCAGCGGCCCATAAAAGCGCTGTGACTATAGGTGAAGATATCATGCGAGTTTCTCCTGCTTTCCTCGATACTTTACAAGAGCGAAAACGCAAACCAGTCCTATCACTATTTCTAAAGCGGCTGCCTGTACAAACCCCTCAACTGGCATTCCATCGATCACTATGCTCATAACTCGGGATAAACCATAAGGCAGGTACAGTAAAGTGGAAACCACTATAGCGGTAAAGGCCAGTTTATCCACGAAGGCACCTGACATTATTAATAATCCACTCGCCAACACTGCGCCGCCAGATGCTCTTATCTCATTCAGCAACCCGAAGTTATCGCTAATTTCTATTCCATATGCAGCATAGAAGGCTACAGGCGCGAGCAGTATTGCTGCTCCAATTACTGATGCAACCAGACCGGAGACAAACAAAATAATTTTAAGTATTTTTGAGTTTTTCATCTTCTTTAACTCCTCTTGTTATTAAGAAAGTCCCTGCATACTCACAGGGACTTTCTCCGACAAAAACATTACGCGGTCTGCCTCTGCTCTACAGCGGTCCAAACGCCAGACTCAATCGTTTTCTGTACATAAGTTTTAAAGTCAGTAGCTGGACGTTTAAGTGCTTCTTCAACACCGCGCGTGATATTACTGTTTCTGCCATCAAATACCACGGTGAATAACTCACGCAGTAACCATTGCAGGTCTTCAGGTACGCCCTGTTCGCGCAATATCTCGATGTAGTCATCGACGGGAACGGTGGTGTACTTCACGGGACGGCCCAGCGCCTCAGAAATTTCTTCGATGCATTGCGCAAAATTCAGGGCGCGTGGACCAGAAAGTTCGTACAGTTTATTTTGATGGCCAGGCTGGGTTAACGTCGCGACTACAACGTCAGCAATATCATCAGCATCAACAAAAGGTTCAACGGTATCTGCGGCAGGCAAGACTAATTCACCGGCCAATATACCCTCCAACATAAAGCTCTCGCTGAAATTTTGGCAAAACCAGTTGCACCTGACGATGTTCCATGAAATTCCGCTTTCCTGAAGTATTTTCTCAGCGCGTTGTGCACCCTCCTCTCCGCGACCGGAAAGTAGAACAATGTGTTCCAGTCCGTTTTCGCAGGCGACCTGCACAAACGCTTTGATCGCAGCTTCGGCATTGGGTACTGCAAGGTCAGGCTGATAGGTGACATAGGCACTGCGCGTACCTTTGATCGCCGCAACCCAGGTCGCGGGATTCTCCCAGTCAAATGATGGCGTGGTTGATCTGGAAACCGCACGGGTTGCATACCCAAGAGCCTGTAGGCGTTGGTTCACGCGTGCGCCCGTTTTACCGTTTTTACCGATGATGAGAATGGGTGAGTTTTTCATGATGTCCATTTCCTGTGTTGGTTGATATTGGTTTTGAACGAACAATAGGCTCGTCTTGGGTACCAATATCGGACAGAATAGATGGATTAACAATCACAATAAGTCTATTTGTATTGACTATTCGTCTAAACCATCTAGACTTTTGGCAAATACACATGACACCATTCAAATCATGCAACGCACCAACACAAAGATCTCAGACTTCACCGATCCGCTGGGTGAAACGCTGCACTTGCTCCGGCTCACGGGCACCCTGTACAGCCGAGCCGAATTAACGGCGCCGTGGGGTATCGATCTACCTCCGTTTGAGGATTGCATGATGTTTCATATCATCACCGCGGGGCACTGCTGGCTCGAAGTTGACGGTGAAGAGCCCCGCTTGCTGCAACAAGGTAGCCTGGCACTCGTTCCTCACGGCAATGGGCATACTATCCGCAGAAGCCTGGAAGATAAGACCGTGCCATTGTTTGACATACCCGTCGAACAGGTAAGTGACCGTTATGAAATCATGCACCACGGGGGCGGTGGTGAATTAACTCAACTGACTTGCGGTGTTGTTCGCTTCGACCACGTGGCAGGCCAACAGCTTATTTCGCTGCTACCCAAGGTATTGCATCTCAACAGCTGGGGCGATGATGAAAGCAACTGGCTACAAAACACGCTTCGCTTTATCGCTCATGAAGCCAAGGAGTTAAGGCCAGGAGGAGAAACGGTGATTACGCACCTGGCCGATATCCTCATCATTCAGGCAATCCGTTCATGGATCGACTCAGCGCCAGAAGCTGAGCAAGGTTGGTTGTCGGCCTTGCGTGATAGGCATGTAGGAAGGGCGCTCGCCGCGATTCACCGTGCGCCCGAAAAAGACTGGTCCGTAGCCTCCCTGGCCAAAGAGGTCGGTATGTCGCGCTCAGGTTTCTCGGCCCGTTTCACCAACCTGGTCGGTGAATCTGCCATGCGTTACCTCACCCAGTGGCGCATGCAACTTGCTCGTGCGCAACTTCAGGAAACGTCGGATTCCCTCTCGGTACTCGCCGACCGCCTTGGTTACCAATCTGAAGCCGCGTTTTGCAGGGCGTTCAAACGGATATTTGGCGTGTCGCCAGGCAGCGTTCGCCCCACCGCTACCCCCTAGCGTTTAGCCACCCGCATTGCTGTAGCCCTGAAATCTGACTATCCTATTTTTGACAGTTCAATGATTGCTTAAAATGGGTGTTTAAAAACAGCTCGAGTCAACTTCACATAGCTGTGCAGTTTCAAGTTTTACCAAATACCCGAACTTTCAGCCCGCCCCAGAAAAATGTTTGCCGGCAGAAACTAATTTATCGTAGCCACTGACACATCTGGCCTGCTACAACCCGGCAGATGTTCTGCCTGCAACGCAAATCAAAATCCCCTCACCCGGCGTGCTTGCCCGTCAAGCTGCCACTGGATCTGCTGGGCCAGCATTCCCGGTCTATCCGGGAGATCCAGCAATTGGTGGGGATTCCGCCGCCTCATTGGCGCACCTTTTATTTGGACGCGCTGTTGGCCTACGCCAACTACGTCCAGCTGCTGCCAGCCTCGGAGGCCCATCACCACGCCGGCTCAGGTGGTTTGCTGAGCCATGGACTCGAGGTGGCGCTTCATGCCCTGCGCCTGCGCCGGGCGCATTTGTTGCCTCAAGGCGCGGACACCGAGGAGATCGTCGCCAAGCGGGAGGTGTGGACCTACGCCGTGTTCAGCGCAGCACTGCTGCACGACATCGGCAAGCCGCTGATGGATCAGGACATCACACGCTACGATCATAGTGGATGTGATGTTGGTCCCTGGGATGCGCTCACTTCCACCTTGTCGCCGAACACCTGGTATCGCATCCGCTTCCGCCACAATCGTGAGCACCGTCTGCATGAACGGGTAGCACCCCTGTTATCTCAACTCATTTTACCGCAGCGCGCCCTGGCCTGGCT
>JALTMR010000138.1 GCA_027001525.1 Gammaproteobacteria bacterium | reverse complement strand
TTGTTATCCAGCAGGTGGCGACAGGCGTCGGCCAGGGCCACGTAGCCGCCGGTGATGGCGGCGGTGCGGGTGCCGCCATCGGCCTGAATCACGTCACAGTCGATGGTGATGATGCGCTCGCCCAGTGCCTCCAGATCCACCACAGCGCGCAGGGCGCGGGCGATCAAACGCTGGATCTCCATGGTTCTGCCCCCCTGGCCCGAGGAGGCTTCGCGGCGCATGCGCGAGCCGGTGGAACGGGGCAACATGCCGTATTCGGCAGTGACCCAGCCTTGGCCTTTGCCTTTGAGCCAGCGAGGTACACGCTCTTCGATGGAGGCGGTGCAGATGACCTGGGTATCACCAAACTCCACCAGCACAGACCCTTCGGCGTGCTTTGTGAATCGGCGGGTCAGTTTGATGTTGCGGAGCTGGTCGGGGGAGCGGCCGCTTGGGCGCATGGGCGTGTCCTTCAATCTGAAAAAGACGGGCGATTATACAGCAAGCGGCCTTCACAATTTACCCTATTTTACCTTTTCCGCCACACCCGGAATTCATCGGGGTGCCCCTAATATTGCCACTGAAGGGCGAGGCTGAGGGCGACGAGGCGGGCCCGGTTGATCTCGCTGGCATCGCTGCTGAGTTTGAATTGCAGGTGGGGGGTGTTGAGGCGGGCGCTGTAGGCCTGGTTGGCAGCGTCGTACAGCAGGGCGATCTGGCTGTCGTTGAGATGAAAAGCCAGGCCGGCGGAGAAAAAACGCTGAATGTCGTAGTCGCTGTATTCGGCCAGCAGGGCCAGTCGCCGGGTGAGCTGGTAGTGGCTGTTGAGAAAGAGTTTGCGGGGGAGGGTCTGGGTGGCGTCCCGGTTCGACTCAAGGCCGGAGATGGCCGGTTTGTAGACCACGTAGCCGTTGTCGTCGTACTCCTTGTTGTCGGAGTTGCCACTGGCGCGGGTGAAGGGGGCGTTGTACCAGGTGATGCGGGCCAGCAGATCGAGGCCGGTGAAATCGAGCCGCCATTGCGGTGTGGCCTGCCAGCTCAGTGCGAGGTCGATGGCGTAGCCTGCGCCGTCGGGGCGCGCTGTCTGGCGGTCAAAGAGGGCGTCTTCGCTGTAACGGTAGTCGACATCGAAAGCGATGTCGTAGTCCTTGTCGTCAACCACCCGGGCGCTGCCCTGCAGGCCACCGTCCATCATCTCGGTGCCTCGCAGGAGGCTAACGGCGAGTGTACCGTTGAGGCCGGTGTGGAGCGCTAAGCGGTAGCCGAGCTTCATTCCGTAGGATTGCTGGCTGTTGGTGGCCAGCGCGATGTTGTATTCATCTCCCGGCGTGAGGGGGATCTTGTTTTTACTGGCGTGAATCAGCCTGGCGGTGTCAGCGTCAAAGCGGTAGAAATAGTCTTCACGCCTGATGGCCCCCAGCTGCCACTGGCCCCAGCTCACCCCCGCTTCCATGCGCCCCGTGGCCATGGCCACCTCGCCGCCGTGCAGCGGGGCCTGCCAGTTGTCTCCCAGCGCTTTAATGGTGATGGCTTCGCTGTAGATGAAGGTATCAACACGGAGGTAGTTGCCCAGCGCCGCTCCGCTGGCCGGCAGACAGAGGGTGGCCAGGGGGAGCGGCGCTGGGCAACTACCTCCGTGTTGATACCTTCATCTACAG
>JALTMR010000137.1 GCA_027001525.1 Gammaproteobacteria bacterium | reverse complement strand
GGGCAATATGGTGTATTTGCTGGGGGGCACCACATCCAGCAGGTTGGGCTCATCGGGGTTCTGGCCGATGTTGGTCCGGCGAATCGCCACGGTAATAATCTCCGCGCCACTGGCCTCGGTGGCCAGACGAGTCTCTTCCAGATCCTTGTACTTACCCGACCCCACCAACAGGCGGGAGTCAAACTCTGTACCGCCAATAATCAAAGGGTCATTCCCACCCAGTTGCGCTGTATCCGACATAGTCATTCCTGTTTTCAGGGGTCTAAGAAAGGGGGCGATTATAACGCCTCGGACGGGTGATCTCTAACAGGCACCCGAAGACACAAATATCGGAAGGCAGTTAGCCACCACCGATGGCGTGAACAATCTCTACGTGATCGCCCGCTTGCAGCTGATGCGCCGCATGGCTGCTGCGCGGCACAATCTCTCGATTGACCTCCACCGCCAAACGCCGCCCCGCCAGACCCTGATCGGCAATCAGTTGTGCCACTGTGTAGCCCTGCACTACCTCACGCGACTCACCGTTAATAACAATCTCCATACCCTCTCCACACAATTAACAATCGGCGACCCCAGGATCGACCACATCAAAAAAAGGAGCGCATTTTATCACGCCTACCCCTTCATCGAGTTCGGGCGAGCCTCAAAAAGACCAACTTTATTTATCAACTAAGGGAACCTTAGTGGCGGTAGGAGCGTTACAGCAACGACAGCACATTTTTTCAACAATGAATGAACACCGCCAACGCCCATGAATAAGGTTGATACGACGCCCCCGGTTCAAGCAGCATCCAGCCGCACCCGCAGCTATGCCTATTTCGGACTCATGGTGGCGCTGCTGCTGAGCGCCTGGGGCATTATGTTCTACAAGCTCTATGTGCTGGACTACCCGCTGGCAGGCCTGATCCCCTCAGTCAGTTACCGGGTTGATCTCAACATCGACACCACCGGCCATGGCGATGACATCAAGGTCAGCACCTATCTGCCCAAAACCGATCACCGCCAATTCATTTTTTCAGAGGAAAATTCATCGGGTAACTTCAATTTCGCCATCAATAACGACACTCTCAATCGGCAGGCCATCTGGACAGCGGATAATGTGCAGGGGCGGCAGTCAATCCGCTACAGCTACTCGGTGGAAAGCAAACACGTGCAGTACAGCATCCCCGACGACATGCCCATCCCCAAAGTTTACAGTGATGAACTCGTCCCCTACCTGCTCGCGGAAGAGGGGATCCAGGTAGATGACAGCCTGATTGCCCAGACCCTGGCGCAGCTCTTCCCCGACACCACGCCCACCGTGCTGGAGGCCGTGACCACCATCCACCGCCACCTGCAGGATAACTTTGAGAACCGCAACTTCTCCGGCTTTACCGATGCCCTGACCACACTGAAGCTGGGGGAAGCCTCTTGCAACGGCAAAAGCAGACTGTTCATCGCCCTTGCACGCAAGCTCAACCTGCCGGCCCGACTCGTCGGCGGCCTGATTCTGAAACAGGGCAGCAAGCGCACCAGCCACCAGTGGGTGGAGGTCTACATCGCAGGCCATTGGGTTCCGTTTGACACCATCAATGACCACTTTGCCGACATCCCCTCCAACTACCTGACGCTCTACTACGGCGACCTGGTGCTGTTCAAACACACCACCAACGTCAACTTCAACTACTCCTTCACGATGGTGAAACGCCTGGTGCCCAAACGTGAAGCCCTGGAGCTACTCGATCACTCCAGCCTTAACGTCTTTAACCTCTACACCATCTTCGAACAGGTGGGTATATCCCAGAATTTATTAAAAATAATTTTGATGATTCCGCTGGGCGCCTTGGTGGTGGTGATTTTCCGCAACGTCATCGGCATGGAGACTTTCGGCACCTTCTTGCCCGCCCTCATCGCCGCTGCAGCCCGCGAAACCGGCCTGATCTGGGGGCTGATCGGCTTTGTCCTGATCATTCTTATCTCCGCCCTGGTGAGAAAAATGCTCGACTGGCTTCATCTGCTTCACTCACCCAAAATGGCCATTATGCTTAGCACCGTTGTCATCGTCATGATGACGATGACCGTGCTGGGGGTGCAGTTCCAGCTCTTCGAACTGGCCCACGTCACCCTCTTCCCCATCGCGATCCTGGCGATCACCGCAGAGCGCTTCGCTATCATCGAAACCGAGCAGGGCACCCTCAAGGCCTTTCGCATTACCTTCACAACGCTGATCGTCATTGCCGCCTGCTACGCCGTGATGGACTCACTGTTTCTGCAAAGCATGATTCTCGCCTTCCCCGAACTGCTGCTGGTAGTGATTGCTCTCAACCTGTGGCTGGGCAAGTGGATTGGCATGCGCCTGTCCGAGTTTATCCGCTTTCGCAAACTGATCTTCGCTAAAGAGGCCCAGGCATGAAAAGACTGCTGAAACGCCTGCGGGAGATCCGTAACAACACACGCCGGATGCTCACCATGAATCAGCGCAACCTCCACTATATCTATCCGTACAACCATCGGCGCTACTTCCCCATCGCCGATAACAAGCTGCTGACCAAAGAGGTGCTCCAGGACGCCGCCGTCGCCGTGCCCGACACCCTGCTCACCTACGACGCCTTCTACGCCCTGAGAACGCTCGAAGAGGAGCTATGCGCCTATAGCGACTTCGTCATCAAGCCGGCTCGCGGCAGCGGTGGCGGCGGTATCGTCGTCATCACCCGTAAAACAGGCGACACCTGGTACAGCGCCGGCGGCACGGCTTACAACGTCGACAAAATAAAGCGCCATATCACCGACATTATTTTTGGCGTCTACTCGTTCGGCCTGAGCGACGTTGCCATCATCGAGCAACGCATCGACCAGCACCCCTTCATGTGCGAGCTTAGTCCGCTGGGGCTGGCCGATGTGCGCCTGATCGTCCACAAACACGAGCCTGTTCTCTGCATGTGCCGCATCCCCACACAGGCATCCGACGGCAAAGCCAATCTGCACCAGGGTGCGCTGGGCATCGGTATCGATATCGATAGCGGCCTCACCAGCCACGCCATTTTCAAGGACAAACAGGTCACACACCACCCGGACACTGGCATCGAGCTAATCGGCAACACCATCCCCTACTGGGATCAGGTGATCGCCATGAGCCGGGCCGCCGCCGAACATGTACCCCTGAAATACCTCGGTATCGACATCGCTATCGGCACCGAAACCCCCTTGCTGCTTGAGATCAACGTTCGCCCCGGCCTGCAGATACAGAATGCCAATCAAATAGGCATGCGCCCCGGACTAGAGGCGCTGCGGTATCAGACAGGCCAGACAAACAGTCAGGCAAACAGCTGGAAACCAGACCATGAAGCGTAGCCTTTCTCTCCTGTTTCGCGAAAGCCTGGCCCCCATCCTGGCCGTATTGATCATGATTTTCGTGCTACTGCTCTACGTTCAGTACAAATCCACTATCGATGCCGACCGGGTCACCCTCATCGAAATCGAGCACAGCGCCCCCACGCTCAATCTCGAAGGCCCTGCCGATGGCGCCGGCGCGGAGCTGAACACGTTTTACACCGCCCGCAGCGACGACCCCACCCACCTGGAAGCTGAAAAGCTGGTGAAGGCCGGCCGCCTGATCGAGGCCGAGACACTCTACAAGCGACGTCTGGCAGAAAAAATCACCTCCGAGACCCTGAACGACCTGGGATTGCTCTACTACAAGATGGGCGATGCAGAGAAAGCACTGGCGCAGCTCGACCAGGCGAGCAACACCCCACCGGTTTTCTCCAGCGTCTACTTCAACCGGGGCGTTATCCACTCCTCCATCAAACAGTACGCCAAAGCCGCACAGGACTATCAACGCCTGTTACAGATCAACCCAAACCACTTCGAGGCGCAGTACAACCTGGGCGTCAGCTACCTGCGCCAAAAAGACTACCCCAACGCCATCAGCGCCTTCGAGAAGGCCGCCTCACTGGCGGGCGGATCACGCAAGGCGCGTGCACTCTACAATATGGGCATCGCCTACCGGGCTGCGGATGAAAACAGCCACCACCTCGCCCGGACGGCATTCGAAGCCGCCATCCGCATCAAGCCCGACTACCTTGAGGCTCGTATCGGCCTGGTCACCATTGAACCAGACACCCCCCAGGGCCACGCCAAGGCGCTTGCGGAGCTGGAGAAGATTTTAAGCATCAAACCCAGCTATTCACGCGCCTACTTTCAACGGGCCCTGATCTACAGTCGCCAGGGCCACGCCGCCAAGGCGGCCAACAACTACCTCAAAGCCATTCAATTTGACCCCGAATACAGCAAGGCACGATACAACTATGGCTTGTTGATGCTCGAATCGGGCAAGCTGGCCAAAGCCCGGGAACAATTTGAATGGATCTTAAAACGCAACCCCAACCACACACGCAGCCTGTTTAATCTGGGCCGTACCGCCTACGCACAAAAGGACTACGACGCGGCATTGAAACACTACTACGACGTCATCTACCTGATGCGCGGCGACTACCCACAGGCCTACCTTAATGTAGGGCTGACTCACGCCGCCCGGGGTGAAGCAGAGGCAGCCATCTACGCCTACCAGGAGGCGACCCGGCTGCGGCAAAACTACCCCGAGGCCTGGTATAACCTGGGCCTGATCTACCTCCATCAGAAAGCGTATGACAAGGCCGTCAAAGCCTTTCACAGTGCCCTCAAATACGACCGGCAATATGCTCAGGCCTGGTTCAATATTGGCGTGATCTACGCCCGTCAGAACAAAAATGAACTGGCCATCGAAGCCTACCAGAATGCCCTGGCCATTCGCCCCAACTACCAGATTGCCACGCTCAACCTGGCGATTCGTTACGCCAGAAAAAAACGCTATGGCGATGCCATCGAGCTCTATCGGTCGGTGCTCGAACAGGACGACAGCTACGCCTCCGCCTGGTACAACATCGGCCTCGCCTACCGTGAAACCAAAGACCACGAAAACGCCGCCGCTGCATTCCGGAAACTGTTAACTCTGGAGCCGGACAGCATGAAAGCGCACCGCGCCCTTGCCCGCGTGATGATCGCCCAGAAGAACTACGAGGAGGCGATTAGGCTGTTACAAAAAGCGGTTGATATAGAACCCGCCAACTACCGCCTGCATATGGAGTTGAGCCGCGCCCTACGCAAAGCCGGCCACAAGAAAGCCGCCCGCAAAGCGCATCGCAAGGCAAAAATCTTGAAGCAAGATCTTCAGTCCGACGCCACTACACCCACTCAGATTGAGAGAGACACCATCAATGAAATCATTTCCTAGAAAATCGATACTGGCACTGGCCATCGCTTTGGCCTCCGGCAACAGTGCAGCCCAACTCAACTGGGATGTCGAACTTGGGCTGGGGTACAACAGCAATATCTACCAGACTCCGGGCGACAGCTACACAGATCTCAGCCAAACCGTCACAGTCAACGGTACGCCGCAGTCACCGACGGTGGTGCCCAGCGTAAAGTCCGGGCTCTATCTTCCGCTCAATGCCGGTATCGACTACGAAACCATGCTCACCCAAACCATCGCCCTGAAAGCGGACTACCGCCTGGTTACCCAGCGTTACCTTAACCGGGACTACAGCAACGGTGACAAAACCGTGCACCGCATCGACCTTGGCGGGGAGTATATTTTCAAACAGGTAAAATCACGAAAAGACAGCCTCTACGCCGGCCTATTTGCCAAAAATGTGAAGGAATACTATGTCGACCGTGACAGCGGTGAAATGAAACTGGCCCCTGGCGCCATCGATGTTTCCCAGCGCTACTACTACGACAGCATCGGCTTTGAACTGGAGTACAAATACAAAACGGGCAACATCCAGTACGGCCTTAGCTGGGTGATGGAGACGCTGGACTATGTCGACCCCATCGTCGTCTCCCAATACGACAACGACTACCAAAAACTGGCCGCAGAGATCGAGTTTCGCCTCGGCCGCCCCACCAAGCTTTATTTCGACTTCAGCGTGGCCAATCGCGCCTATGACGAACGCCCCTCGCGCGATCTTAACGGCAGCATGTTCGCCTCCTACCCGGCACGCGAATATGACTACCAGACCATCGAAACCACCCTGCGTCACAAAATCAGCAAGGCATGGGTCACCTACCTCACCTACAAATACTCGACCCGCGAAGATCTCTACGTCGGCTACAACGACTATACCGGCCACACCCTCAAAGCCCGTCTGTTGCACAAGACGGAACGCGCCAGAACCCGCCTGGCCATTGGCTACAAAACGCTGGACTATGACAACGCCTGGGCATTTGAAGAGACCGCCGGTGGCAAAAAAACCTACGATGCCCTGGAAGCCAGCATCAGCACTGAAATCCCCCAAAACGAACACCGTGCCCTGTGGGGTGAGCTGAAATACAACGCCGTCGACACCAATGACAGTCGCTACCAATATGACCGCTACAGACTGGCTCTCGGCTACAAGTGGGAGTATTAAAATTAGCTGGTGAACTTCCCGGCTTATATGTAGAATCTTGCGCCACGCGGGTGTAGTTCAATGGTAGAACGGCAGCTTCCCAAGCTGCACACGAGGGTTCGATTCCCTTCACCCGCTCCAGTTCTGACATGAAAAAGGGGCATTAAATGCCCCTTTTTTTATTGTGCTTCAGCCATCACCCCGCCTCTGCCCGGCTAATTGCCGATAAACCCCAGCAGGTAGAGCAGCAACATCACCGTGGCGAGTCCGGACACCCCCATCAGACCTAAAATCATTAGTGCGAAGACTCCGCGCATAACCCCTCCCGCTCAATTTCTTACTTAATTAGTGGGGTATCATACACCAAATGTAAAGACTTATTACAGCTGGGGCAATAACTCCACTTGGGCAATTTGTCTGATGGCTCCAGAGGAATCTCAATCTCCTCGCCACACTCAGGACAACGCCCGCACACCCTGTTGGGCACCACTTCCGCACGGTAGCGAGAAAACGCCATCACCGGCCCGGCAATAAAAAAGATGGGCACCAGAAAGAAGTGAGCGATGGGAATAAAAACTGCAATCCCCGCCAGCAACCAGGCGAGCAGCAGCACTTTAACTGCGCGCCCCGTACGCT
>JALTMR010000136.1 GCA_027001525.1 Gammaproteobacteria bacterium | reverse complement strand
CTGCTATCGATCCCGGCGATGGGCATGCCCGCGTCACCATTATTTAAATTTTCCACTTCCCCTGCCACGCCCCAACCACTGTCAACGGCATAGCGGCCGGCCCAGATATTTTGGTAGCCGGTGTCCCGCTTTTCTCGCCAGATGGCGACAACGTTACCAGCGGAATCCGCCATCAGCCAGGCAAGCTCCACTACCCCGTTGGCCACCGTACTGACACTGGCTGGCGTACCCCAGCCATCGCCAGGCAGGTAACGTTGCGCCCAAACATCACCCCACCCGGCGGTCAGTTGCACCCACGCCACCGTCACATTGCCATCGGCATCCACCACTAGCCTGGGGTCAGCCACACCCGGAGCGACCCCAATCTCGGCAGCACTCTGCCAGGCCGCACCATTGTGGCGAATCGCCCAGAGGCGCTCCCGGTCACCGTCATTTTGCAACCAGACGAGGGTCATATTGCCATCGGCATCGATAACCGCCTGAGGAGCGGACACGTCACCCAAATCCTCTGTATCCAGCTTTTGGGCGGCTGCCCACCCTGTGCCACTGTCATGGCGTCGAGCCCAGAGGTTGTAGCGCGTGCCATCGTGCTGGGTCCAGATGGCCGTTGCCGTGTTTTGATCATCGATCACCAGCAACACCTCTCCCACTGGCCCGCCACCGGCATCAATGGACTCCGCACCTTCCCAGCCACCGCCAGGGTCCACGTTGTAGCGATTGGCCCAGAGGCGGCCGCTATCGCCTCCGTCCTGCGGCCACACCACCACGACGTAGCGATTCGCCGACTCCACCACCATCAGCGCCCGGCCGGCATCGCCGCTGCTCGCCCCGCCCAGCGCCTCGGGCAAGCGCCAACCACGCTCGGAAAAACCGTGGTAGCTACTCCACAGCGCGTGGCGGCCGTTACTATCCGGCTCGGGCCAGACCACCGCCACACTGCCCTCCCGGTTCACCACCATTTCGCCCGCACCGGAGACACCGCTATCCGAGGTATTGAGTTTTTCGGGCGTAAGATCCCAAAACCCGTTGCCGGAGACAAAGCGTGTGAGGTAGAGGTCATTTTTGACACCGTCGTTCTGGTTCCAGGTGACATAGACGGTGGCAGAACGGCGGTCATCGAGGGCGATGCGCGGTGCCGAAGCATCACCATCAAACGACGCCAGCTTTTTGGCCGTTCCCACGGTGGGGATAGAGGAGGTCGGTCTTGGCCCCGGCTCAGGAAGCGGAGCCGCAGGGGAGTCATCAGTGGCATCACCACCGGCTCCGCCACATCCCGTTAGAGCCACCAGCACCACCATCCAGGCCAGGCGGCAAAATCGGCGAGAGTAAGAAAAATTCATTAACTTCATACTTATAGTTGTTGTCACCATTTTGTAACCGCTCACACCCGCTTTGTCTAGCGACAGATCAGCCCCGGTCTAAGCAACGAAGTTTGCTAGAATGCCCCACCATGGACGTTACTCATATTATTGACCCTCTGAATGAAGCCCAACGCGAGGCGGTAACCGCCCCCGCCGGGCAGCAACTTGTGCTCGCCGGTGCCGGCAGCGGTAAAACACGAGTATTGGTGCACCGCATCGCCTGGCTCATGGCAGTGGAGGGGGCCTCGGCGTACAACATCATGGCCGTCACCTTTACCAACAAAGCCGCTGCCGAGATGCGAGGCCGCATCGAAGAGCTGTTGGGGATGCCCATTGGAGGCATGTGGGTAGGCACTTTCCATAGCCTGGCTCATCGGCTGCTGCGTGCCCACTGGCGTGATGCCGGGCTGCCACAGAGTTTCCAGATCCTCGATTCCGAGGATCAGTACCGCTTGATTCGGCGCATCCTTAAAAACCTTGAACTGGACGAAAGCAAGTGGCCACCCAGGCAGGCCCAGTGGTTCATCAACGGCCGCAAGGATGAGGGCCAGCGGCCCCAGCACATCGACCATCAGGGGGACCTCTACACCAAACAGATGGTCAACATCTACCAAGCCTATGAAGAAGCCTGCCGCCGCGCCGGACTGCTGGATTTCGCCGAACTGCTGCTGCGGGCCCACGAGCTGCTGCGCGATCGCACCGATATTCTGCACCACTACCGCGAGCGCTTTCGTTTTCTGCTGGTGGATGAGTTTCAGGACACCAACACCATTCAGTATGCCTGGCTCAGACTGCTGGCCGGGGAGAACGGCAACCTCTTTGCCGTGGGTGATGACGATCAGTCGATCTATGGCTGGCGCGGCGCCAAGATCGAAAATATTCACAAATACAGCAGAGACTACCCCGCCACCCTCACTGTCCGACTGGAACAGAACTACCGCTCCACCGCCAACATCCTCAACGCCGCCAATGCGCTGATCGACCACAATGCCGATCGCCTCGGCAAGCAGCTCTGGACCGATGGCAAAGAGGGTGAGCCCATCTACCTCTACACCGCCTTTAACGACCTCGACGAAGCCCGCTTCATCGCCGATCGCATTCAGCAGTGGGTCGACGATGGCAACAGCCGCCGCGACGTGGCCCTGCTCTATCGCTCCAACGCCCAGTCCCGCGTACTGGAAGAGGCCTTGCTGCGCTCCAACATCCCCTACCGCATCTACGGCGGCCTGCGTTTTTTCGAGCGCCAGGAGATCAAGGACGCCATGGCCTACCTGCGCCTGATAGCCAACCGCAGCGACATCGCCTCCTTTGAGCGCGTGGTCAACACCCCCACGCGGGGCATCGGTGAGCGCAGCATCACCGCCATTCGTGATTTTGCCCGCCACAATGACCTGAGTTTATGGGCCGCTGCGGAGACCATCGTCGAAGAGGGTCGCCTACCCGCCCGGGCCAGCAATGCCATTCGGGGCTTTTTGAATCTCATCACCGAACTCAGCCTCGCCTGCGAAGCGCTGGAGTTGGGCGACAAGGTGGATCACCTCATCAACGCCAGTGGCCTCATCGATCACTACAAGAAAGAGAAGGGTGAAAAGGGCCAGGCCCGTATCGAAAACCTGGCCGAGCTGGTAAGCGCCGCCAAGGAGTTTGAGTACGACGAGGATGCAGAAGAAGACATGGACATGCTCTCCGCCTTTCTCTCCCACGCCGCACTGGAGGCAGGTGAAGGGCAAGGAGATCCGTGGGAAGACTGCGTGCAGCTCATGACCCTTCACTCCGCCAAAGGGCTGGAATTTCCGATGGTCTTTCTCTGCGGCGTGGAGGAGGGGCTCTTCCCCCACAAGATGTCCATGGAGGAGCCGGGGCGGCTGGAGGAGGAGCGTCGCCTGTGCTACGTCGGCATCACACGGGCGGAAAAAATTCTCTATATCACCCTGGCTGAGCAGCGCCGGCTCTACGGTCAGGAGCACTTCAGCGCCCCGTCACGCTTTATCGGCGAAATCCCATCCGGGCTACTCAAGGAAATTCGCCCCAAAGCGACGCTTAACTACGCCAGCGCCCAACCCGCTCATACTGCATCCGCCCGGCGAGCCCCTGTGCCGGACGGGCTCCAGCTGGGGCAACATGTAGTACACCCCAAATTTGGCGAAGGCATCATCCTCAACTACGAGGGGCAGGGCGCCAGTGCACGGGTGCAGGTCAACTTCAGCGATGCGGGCACCAAATGGTTGGTCACCGCCTACGCCAACCTGCGGGCCGACTAGATCATTCAAAACTGCGAGAGAAGAGGGAACAACTTCGATGAAACGTCGTGATTTTCTGAAAAAAGCCGCGGGTGGCGGATTGTTGGCTGCCAGCGCAGTCACCGCCGCACCAGCCATTGCCGCCCCGCGCAAGCGCTTCAACTGGAAACTGGTCACCACCTGGCCACCCAATTTCCCCATCTTTATGGAAGGCGTGCAGCGCTTTGCGGACGACATCGAGAAGATGAGCCGCCGCCGCTTTCGCATCTCCGTCTTCGCCGGCGGTGAACTGATTCCCGCCATGCAGACCTTTGATGCCGTCTCCCAGGGTACGGTGCAGATGGGCCACGGTGCCGCCTACTACTGGGCCGGCAAAGTTCCGGCGGCACAGTTTTTCACCGCCGTTCCCTTTGGCATGAACGCCCAGGGGATGAACGCCTGGCTCTATAACGGCGGCGGCCTCAACCTCTGGCGCGATGTCTACCGCCCCTTCAATATCGTCCCTTTCCCCATGGGCAATACCGGGGTGCAGATGGGGGGCTGGTTCCGCAAAGAGATCAACTCCATCGCCGATCTCAAGGGCCTGAAAATGCGCATCCCCGGTTTGGGCGGCAAAGTCATGGCGAAGGCCGGCGCCAACCCCGTGTTACTGGCCGGGGGCGAAATCTACACCGCGCTGGAGCGTGGCACCATCGATGCCACCGAGTGGGTTGGCCCTTACCATGACCAGCGCCTTGGCCTCTACCGCGCCGCCAAAAACTACTACTACCCCGGCTGGCATGAGCCCGGCCCAACATTAGAGCTGAGTGTAAACAGCAAGGCCTGGGCGGAGCTGCCGGAGGAGTATCAGCTAATGGTGGAAAACGCGGCCGCTGCGGCCAACACCTGGATGCTCTCCGAATTCGAGGCAAAAAACCTGCAAGCCCTGCAATCGCTGAAACAGCAGCACAAAGTCAACGTGCTGGAATTTCCCCCCGACGTCATCAGGGAACTGCGCCGCCTCACCGCCGAGGTACTGGAAGATGAGGCCAAAAAAGACCGCATTTTTCGTGAGGTCTACCAGGCCTACCGCTCCTTCAACAGCAGCAACACCGCCTGGAACGAAATATCAGAAGCCGCCTATGCAAACGCGCTAACTGTTTGACGAATTCAAACCAGCTAAAGAGAACCTTGAGGCGGGCACCACCAGCCCGCCAACACCTTGAAAATAAGCCTAAACCCTCTGGGCTAGCGAAACCTTCAGGGAGCCGCTAACACCTTCGTATAAGCGCCTTTTTCCCCCATTCTTGCTACCATAATCCCGTCCATCATCGGCCATTTAGAGCCAAAAATCGTTCCAAAGGGAGAGAGACATGAGACTCAGGAAAAAACAGACACCCCTCGCCATGACCTTATGCAGCAGCCTGCTTTTACTGGCCAGCACAAACAGCGAAGCGAGGGATCTCCAATGGGTGCTGCAGATGGGCGTCGATATCGGCGGCGACAAAATTGTAGATGTCTATTTTGACGATGGTTCCAACCAGACAATCAATGCCGGCGGACTGATCCAGTTCGGTGGCGGCGTTCTCATCGATACCCTGTCCGCCAGCAGCGTCTATCAGACCCAATTGACCATCAACTGGAAGTTTGACTCCGCCCAGGCATCCAATGGCGATGTCAGCTGGGATCGTTATCCACTGGAGGTGATCCAGTTCTACAACACCGACCTGATACGCATCGGGGCCGGTCTCTCCTACCACCTCTCCCCCGCTGTCAGCACAAGCGGATTTGCTTCGGGGAACGACATCGACTTCGACAATGCCCTGGGGCTGGTGGTGGAGGTCGATTATAAGTTCGGTGAAAAAGGTTATTTTGGCGGACGCCTGACCAGCATCGAATACCAGGAGTCCACCACAGGGACCACGATTGATGGCAGCAGCATCGGCCTCACCCTCGGCGCCCATTTCTGATTTTTCACTGCAGCAATCCGGGCCCCGTCCGGATTGTCCTCCCGGCGGCACCCTCTCCCCTCAAAGATCGATATCAAACACCTGTTCCAAGAACCTGATAAGTTTAGTAGGATTAGTGCCCGAGACCGGGGGGAATCGATTAACTTTTTGTTTGAAGGTGGAAAAATGAAACAACTTTACGTAACAGCAGCCTTGGCTGTCGTGCTTTCCGGCTGTGCGGGCAGCAATGACTTTACCCCGGCAGCCGATGCCAGCGGCGAGGATATCTTCAAACTGGCCTGCGCCGAATGTCACTCTGCCGATGTCGGCAAGATCTACGATCTGGATGAGAGCATGGCCAACGCCGCCGCCGTGAAAGCAAAGATTGGCAAAGGCAGCATGGCCATGCCGGGCTTCCCCAATATCAAGGGGGCTCAACTGGACGCACTGGCAGACTACGTACTGGCCAACAGCAACGTCGCACCCTAAGCGTTTTTCACTCTGAAGCCCGCCTTGCTGGCTCCCCGCTGGCAAGGCGCGCAACAGCCAGGAGCCCGGCAAACCCGGGCCCCCCTAGAAATCACTCCACTCGTTTACCAGATCAGGCAGCCACTGGACGATGTCCGGGAAGGCAATCAGCAACCCCAACACCGTCACCTGGATCAAGACGAACGGAATAACCCCCCGGTAGATATGCTGGATCTTCACCTCGGGCGGCGCGGTTGCCTTGAGATAAAACAGCGAGAAACCGAAGGGCGGGGTAAGGAATGAGGTCTGCAGGTTCATCGCAATCAGTACGGCGAACCACAGCATGTTGATATCCATCATCTCGGCGATGGGGGCGAGGATGGGCACAACGATAAAACAGATTTCAAGAAAGTCGAGAAAGAAGCCCAGGGTGAAAATAGTCAGCATGCTGACGGCGATAAAACCCCATTTTCCACCCGGAATGTCCATCATCAGCTCTTCCACAACGAAATCGCCTCCCATGCTGCGAAAGACCAGACCAAACGCCGTCGCCCCCACCAGAATCATGAAGACCATGCTGGTCAATCGGGTGGTCTGATTAGCGGTGTCACGCAGATTTTTGTATGTCATGCGCTTGTGCAGGGCGGCCAGAATCATCGCCCCCAACGCCCCAACGGCGGCGGACTCGGTGGGTGAAGCGACACCGAAAAAGATCGACCCCAGCACAGCGACAACCAGAAACAGTGGTGGCAACAGACTTTTAAGCACCTGCCGCCCCAGCCCCGCGCCATCGTCCCGCGTGGGCAAAGTGGGGGCCAGGTTGGGCCGCAGATAGGCGATAATCAGGATGTAGACGATAAACCCGGCAACCAGTATCAAGCCCGGCACCACCGCGGCGGCGAACAGCTCGCCCACCGGCACCCCCACCACGTCACCCAGCAGAATCAGGATGATGCTGGGAGGAATAATCTGCCCCAGCGTGCCGGACGCTGCGATGGCACCACAGGCCAGCCCCTTGTCGTAGCCATATTTCAACATGGCCGGCAGGGCGATGATG
>JALTMR010000135.1 GCA_027001525.1 Gammaproteobacteria bacterium | reverse complement strand
TCACTCGGATCGGAGCGTCTCCCTTAGGCTAAAAGCGGGGGAAGAGAAGCTCAAGGCGTGGGCGGAGGCGCATGGCGTCAAATGGACCATTATCCGGCCCACTTTAATTTATGGTGGAGGGAAGGATAAGAACATCTCCTCTATTGCCAGTCTGGTTCATAAATTTGGCACTTTTCCTCTCCTTGGCCGTGCTGCGGGTCTAAGGCAGCCGGTGCACAGAGACGACGTGGCGATGGCCTGTTTAGCGGCGTTGCGGTGCCCGCAGGCGATTAACAAGGCGTACAATATCGCTGGCGGTGAGGTGGTCACCTACCGTGAGATGGTCAGCAGGGTGTTTGCTGCGCTGGAAAAGAGGCCTCGTTATCTTTCCATCCCTCTGTTTTTGTTTAAATATGGTCTGTTTGTGTTGCGAGCTATTCCGGGGTACAGACACTTGACTATGGGTATGATCGACAGAATGAACAAGGATATGGTCTTCGATTATAGCCAGGCATCCAGGGACTTTGGTTATACTCCCAGGCCATTTGCGTTGAGCAGGGCAGATTTGCCATCCGTCTTGTGATCGAGTTTTTACCTATTGTCAAATTGTTGAGAAGTCCGACAAATGCCCACCGAAATAGAACGAAAATTCCTGATCTCTAACGATTCGTGGCGGGATTCCGTTTCGAAACAGTCGTATTACCGACAGGGCTATTTAGCCAATTCCCGGAAGGCATCTGTTCGTATTCGCGTCACGAATGACGCGGCCCATCTGAACATCAAGGGGATGACGCTCGGCGTGAGCCGCAAGGAGTTCGAGTATGAGGTGCCTCTGGCGGAGGCGTTGGATATGTTGGACAACCTCTGCGCCGGGCCGCTGATTGAGAAGACGCGCTATTTTGTCCAGCACGGCGGCCACACCTGGGAGATCGATGTATTCGAGGGGGACAATGCGGGGTTGGTGGTGGCGGAGGTTGAGTTGAGTGCGGAGGATGAGGCTTTTGAGTTGCCGCCCTGGGTGGGTGAAGAGGTCTCTCACGAGGAAAGGTATTACAATGTCTGCCTTGTGACGCACCCCTATAAGGAATGGAAGGATAAACCCTGATTGCCTAAGTTCATTGCCTGCCTGCTCCTCAGCCTGGCGTTACTGGGGTGTGAGGATCAAACGCAAGAGGTGTTCCGCTTCGGTCTCTCCAGTGCCCCCATCAATCTGGACCCCCGGTTTGCCACCGATGCCGCCTCTTCGCGCATCAACCGTCTGATCTATCAGCGCCTGGTTGATTTTGACGATAGCTACCGACCGGTGGCGGCGCTGGCGCAGTGGCAGCAGCTCTCTCCCAAACACTATCGTTTCAGCCTGATGCAGCAGGCTGAATTTCATGATGGTCGCCGACTCACGGCTGCCGATGTAAAGGCGACCTACGCATCGATTCTGGATCCAAAAACCGCATCGCCCCATCGGGCCGGTTTTACCGTGATCGATCGCATCGATGTGGTGGGCGACAAAACTGTCGATTTCATTCTGAACAAGGCGGATCCGCTTTTTCCCGGCCGCCTGGTCATCGGTATATTGCCGGCGCAGGAGATCGCTGCCGGCCATCGTTTCAGTCGCCAGCCACTGGGCAGTGGCCCCTATGAGTTTCTGGCCTGGCCGGAGGAGGGGCGATTGCGCTTGTCTCGCCGTGCGGACGGTCAGCCGCTGGAGTTTGTTGAAATCAAAAACCCTACGGTGCGGGTGTTGAAGTTGCTTCGCGGCGAGATTGACATGGTGCAAAATGACCTGCCGACCGAGCTGGTGGTCTATTTGCAGGCCCAGGATGAAGTGCAGGTGGTGAAGGGGCGGGGTTCGAATTTTACCTACCTCGGCTTTAATCTTCAGGATGAATCCACTGCCGACCTGAAGCTGCGCCAGGCCATTGCTTACGCCATTGATCGGGGGGCGATTATTCACTACGTCATGGGGGATGCTGCCATGCCGGCGAGTGCCTTGTTGCCGCCGGATCATTGGGCCGGGAATCCCGATTTGGTGCCTTATGTGTACGATCCTGAGCGCGCCCGGCAGCTGATTAAAGCGGCAGGGTACGACGAGCACCATCGCCCCCGGCTGACCTATAAAACCTCCAGCGATCCGTTCCGCATCCGTTTGGCGACGGTGATTCAGCAACAGCTGGGCGAGGTGGGGATCGATGTTGATCTGCGCAGTTATGACTGGGGCACCTTTTACGGTGACATCAAAGCCGGGCGTTTCCAGATGTTCAGCTTGAGCTGGGTCGGCATCAAGACGCCCGATATTTTCCGCTACGTCTTTCATCGTGATGCAGTGCCCCCCAACGGCGCTAACCGGGGCCGGTTTTTTGATGAGATCAGCGACAGCTTGATCGAGCAGGCGGAGGCGGCGCCTCAGCTTGCCGATCAGGCGTACTACTACCGCAAGTTGCAGGCGCGTCTGTTGGCGCAGCTGCCTTACGTTCCGCTGTGGTATGAAGATCATGTTTTCGTGGCGCGTAAAGAGATTGCCGGCTATCAACTGGCCCGTGATGGCAACTACGACGGGCTGGTGAAGGTGACGCGGGAGGCCGCGCCATGACTTCCCAGATTGTGGCGGATGAGTTGTGGATCGAGATCAGCATCGCCGCCCAGCAGCTTCGTCTGTGCCGTGGGGATGTGTGCCTGATGAGGGCGGTCGTCTCCACCGCAACCAATGGCGTAGGCGAGCAGCGGGGTAGCGAGTGTACGCCCCGCGGTTGGCACCAGGTGCGGGCCAAAATCGGCGGCGGATGTGCGGAGAACACCGTGTTTCGAGGTCGTCGCCCCACGGGGGAGATCTACTCGGCTCAGCTGGATCGAGATCAGCCGGGGCGGGACTGGGTGCTGAGCCGCATCCTCTGGCTCAGCGGGCTGGAGCCGGGCAAAAACCGGCTGGGGGAGGTGGATACCATGCGTCGCTACATCTACCTCCACGGCACGCCGGATAATATCCCGCTGGGCCAACCCGGCTCCCACGGCTGTGTGCGCATGCGCAACTGCGATATCATGCGCCTCTTCGATCTCGTGCCTGTCACCACCAAGGTGCTTATTCAAGAGTAACCGATGCCCGACGCGCCATGCTCAGCTTCCTAGTCTCCCGCCTCCTCAGCGCCGCTATTGTGGTGTTGGGCGTCTCCTGTCTGGTGTTTCTCTTTATTCACATTGTGCCGGGGGATCCGGTGGAGGTGATGCTGGGGGAGTCGGCCCGGCCGGCGGATCGCGAGGCGCTGCGTCAGGCGCTGGGGCTGGATCAACCACTGCTCACCCAGATGGGGCACTACTACAGCAACCTCTTTCAGCTCGACCTGGGGACTTCGCTCTACTCCCAGCGGCCGATTGTGGAGATGCTGATGGAGCGCATTCCCGCCACGGCCGAGCTGGCTTTTGCGGCACTCGTGGTCGCCATGGTGATCGCTTTCCCCCTGGGTGTTCTGGCTGCGGTGCGTAAAGGCAGCCGTTGGGATCAGGGGGCGATGGGGCTGTCGCTGGTGGGGGTGTCCATCCCGAATTTTCTCATGGGGCCGCTTCTGATTTTGCTCTTCTCACTCTGGCTCGGCTGGTTTCCCGTCAGCGGGCGGGAGGGCTTTGCCTCACTGGTGTTGCCGGCCCTGACTCTGGGCACCGCCATGGCGGCTATCTTGTCGCGTATGGTGCGGGCAACCCTGCTGGAGACGCTGCACGAAGATTACATCCGCACTGCCCGCGCCAAGGGCCTGAGCGAATCGGTGGTGGTGTGGCGACACGCCATGCGCAACGCCCTGTTGCCGGTGATTACCTTGCTGGGGTTGCAGTTGGGTACGTTGTTGGGGGGGGCGGTGATCACCGAGGTGGTTTTCTCCTGGCCGGGCCTGGGGCAACTCACCATTGAGGCGATTCAGCGGCGCGACTACCCGGTGGTGCAGGCCTGTGTGCTGCTCATCAGTTTCACCTATGTCGTGGTCAATACGTTGACTGATCTGGTCTACGGTTGGCTTGATCCACGGGTGCGGCTGGAGGGGGGGCGATGATTCGCCGCTGGTGGCCCCTCGCCATTTTGCTCGTCTGGGCATTTTTTGCACTGTTTGGTGGCCTTCTGGGGCTGGCTCCTGATCACATTCAACTGCCGAAAATTCTACAGCCGCCGGGTGTCGACAACGCGCTGGGCTACGACGATCTGGGACGCCCGCTGTGGGATCGCCTCGCCGCCGGTGCCCAGACCTCCTTTCTGGTGGCCATCGTCGTTGTGGCCGTTTCGCTGCTGGTGGGCACCCTGGTGGGTACGATCAGCGCCTACGTGGGGGGCTGGTGGGATCACGTCATGGTGCGCGTGATCGACATCTTTCTCGCCTTCCCCGGTATCTTGCTGGCCATTGCCCTGGCGGGGCTGCTGGGGCCGGGAATTAATAACGTCATTATCGCGCTCAGCGTCGTCGGTTGGGTGGGATTTGCCCGGCTGGCCCGGGCGCAGGTATTGACTATCAAACAGCGCGAGCATGTGCAGGCCGCGCAGGCGCTGGGAACCGTGCCCCATCGCATCATTCTGTTCCATATTCTGCCGTTGATCATGGCCCCCATTATTGTGGAGGCCACTTTTGCCGTGGCCGGGGCGGTGATCTCGGAGGCGGGGCTCTCCTACCTTGGGCTGGGAGTGCAGCCCCCCGAGGCGTCCTGGGGCAGCATGATTCGGGACGGAGCCCGCTACCTGCTGGTGGCACCGCACATGGTGATTGTGCCCGGTGTGGCGCTGATGTTAGTGGTGCTGGCAGTGAACCTGCTGGGGGATCAGTTACGAGACAAACTGGATGTGCGCACGCGCAACCGAAAGGAGTAGGGCGGTATGTCATTAGGGCCGGCAATGGTGGGGCTCAGTGGGTTGACGCTGAGCCAGGAAGAGCGGGAGATGCTGCAACACCCGAGGGTGGGCGCGGTGATTCTGTTTAGTCGGAATTTTCACGATATCGAACAGGCGCAGCAGTTGATCGAGGCGATTCACCAGGTGCGCCAGCCGCGCCTGCTGGTGGCGGTGGATCACGAGGGCGGCCGGGTGCAGCGCTTTCGCGATGGTTTTACCTCCCTGCCACCGGCGCGCTGCTTTGGACGCCTCTATGATCAGGATCGTCGGCGAGGCAAGCGACTGGCGGAACACGCAGGTTGGTTGATGGCGGCAGAGCTGCGGGCCCTGGGGGTTGATTTCAGCTTTGCCCCGGTGCTGGATCTCGACCACGGCGTGAGCGACGTGAT
The DNA here is from genome assembly GCA_027001525.1 of Gammaproteobacteria bacterium. Lineage (GTDB taxonomy): Bacteria > Pseudomonadota > Gammaproteobacteria > Tenderiales > Tenderiaceae > JALTMR01. The sequence continues at coordinate 1,874 of JALTMR010000135.1, read as the reverse complement.
TGGCGATCGCGCTTTTCATCGTCAGCCACAGGCGGTGGCCGATCTTGCCCGCAGCTACATCAGTGGCATGAACCGGGCGGGAATGGCGGCCACCGGCAAGCACTTTCCCGGGCACGGTGCGGTGGAGGTGGATACCCATCACGGCATCGCCCGGGACCCGCGCGCCTACGCCGATATTGAACAGGCTGATTTGGTGCCGTTCCAGCGCCTGGTTGACGATGGCCTGGCCGGCATCATGCCTGCCCATGTGATCTATCCCCAGGTCGATGAGCGGCCCGCCGGATTCTCTCCTTTCTGGTTGCAGGAGGTATTGCGCCAACGGCTCGGCTTTCAGGGGGCGATCTTCAGCGATGACCTACTAATGGAGGGAGCGGCGCTGGCGGGCTCCGTGGCTGATCGGGCCGAGGCAGCCATGGCGGCAGGGTGCGACATGGTGCTGGTCTGTAACGATTTTAATGCCGTTTGCGATACGCTCGACCACCTGGCACGTTTCGATCGCCCTGTGAGCCATCTGCGCCTGGCCCGAATGCACGGCCGCCACGCCGTTCAGCGCGACAAACTCCGCAACGATCCGCACTGGCAGCAGGCGGTGGCAGCCATTGGTCAGTGTGAGCAAGATAAGGCGCTGGATTTGTTGTAAAATTCGACGAATCTTCTGCCGATGGACGACATCGGTTCAGGGCATCGATTTGAGGGCGGCATGTGTTAGAGCAATTACTGGCGGAATATGAGAACTACAAGAGCTGGGGCGGCTGGGTGGCCCAGGTATTTGCTGTCGTTTTTGTCACGCTGTTGTTCAATTTTTTCCAGAAAAGGGTCATGAACCGCGTCCACGGTCAGGCCCAGAAAACCGCCAATCTCTGGGACGATGCCTTTATCGAAGCGCTGCGTCGGCCGCTCTCGCTGCTGATTTGGCTCGTTGGCATCAGCTTTGCCGTGCAGATCATCGAAACCTCCACCGATGCGGCGATCTTCTCCGCCGTGGACGGCATCCGGGATGTGGGTGTTATCGCCATTTTTGCCTGGTTTCTGCTGCGTTTCATCCGCAACGCACAGGACAATATCGTGGCCAGAAAAACGGCGGCGGACGAAGAGGTGGACCACACCACAGTGGAGGCCATCGGCAAGTTGTTGCGCGTCTCCGTAGTGATTACCGCGACGCTGGTGATCCTGCAAACCCTGGGCTACAGCGTCTCGGGCGTACTGGCCTTTGGTGGCATTGGCGGTATCGCCATCGGTTTTGCAGCCAAGGATCTGCTGGCCAATTTTTTCGGTGGCCTGATGATCTACCTCGACCGCCCCTTCGCCATTGGGGACTGGATTCGCTCTCCCGATCGGGATATCGAAGGCACGGTGGAGCATATCGGTTGGCGTCAGACCCGCATACGTACCTTTGATAAGCGTCCGCTCTACGTGCCCAACTCGATTTTTGCCACCATCACCGTTGAAAACCCCTCGCGCATGACCCACCGGCGCATCTACGAAACCATCGGCATTCGCTACGATGATGCTGACAAGGTAGGGCTGATTACCGAGGAGGTGAAGGCGATGTTGATGGCTCACCCGGATATCGATCAGTCGCAGACGCTGATGGTTAACTTCAACGCCTTTGCCCCCTCATCGCTGGACTTTTTCATCTACACCTTTACCCGCACCACGGTGTGGACGGAGTACCATGAGACCAAGCATCGTATCTTGATGGAAATTCACCAGATAGTGAGCAAACACGGCGCGGAAATGGCCTTCCCGACCTCAACGGTGCACCTGCCCGACGAGGTCAAGCTGGCGCAGGACAGCACCACCTAGTGTGCTACGCCACACTATTCACAGAGCAGAAAGTCAATATTTACGGGGGGAGGGGATGAACGCTAGCG
>JALTMR010000134.1:2993-7100 GCA_027001525.1 Gammaproteobacteria bacterium | reverse complement strand
GCTCTATTCAGCACAGCTGATTGCGGAGGGGCTGATGACTCAGGCGGAAGTGGATGGCATGGTCAAAGGCTACCGGGACATGCTGGAGGCTGGAAAACTCGTCTCCCGTGAACTGGTTCTGGATGCCAAGCACGAGTTTGTTATCGATTGGGCCCCCTATCGCAAAGCGCGCTGGATGGATGTGGTGGATACGGCCATCGAGCCGTCGTCCGCCAAGCAGTTGGCCGAGCGTTTAACCACCTTCCCTGAAGACTTTGAACTTCACTCACGAGCAAAACGGATTGTGGAGAGTCGTCAGAAGATGGCGGCTGGCGACATGCCCGTGGACTGGGGTTTTGCAGAGAATCTGGCTTACGCCAGCCTGCTTCGTGAGGGTTATCCCATTCGGCTGTCGGGCCAGGACAGCGGACGCGGCACCTTCTTTCATCGCCACGCGGTATTTCATAACCAAAAGCGGCGCGAGTCCTACGTGCCATTGCAGCATATTGCCGAGCATCAGGCCCCTTTTCGGGTGATCGATTCCCTGCTGTCAGAGGAGGCGGTGCTGGGTTTTGAGTACGGCTACTCCTCTTCATCACCCGAGTCCCTAGTGATCTGGGAGGCGCAGTTTGGCGACTTTGCCAATGGTGCCCAGGTGGTGATCGACCAGTTTATCAGTGCGGGCGAGGTGAAGTGGGGACGGCTTTGCGGCCTGGTAATGATGCTGCCTCACGGCTACGATGGCCAGGGGCCGGAGCACTCTTCTGCGCGTCTGGAGCGATATTTACAGCTCTGCTCAGACAACAACATGCAGATCTGTTACCCCACTACGCCGGCGCAGATGTTTCACATGCTGCGCAGACAGGTGGTGCGGCCCTATCGCAAGCCGTTGATTATCATGTCGCCCAAAAGTCTGTTGCGCCATAAGCTCTCCACATCGCCGTTGAAGGCGCTGACGGAAGGTCGGTTTGAACTGGTGATTGATGAGGTGGATGGGCTTAAAGCCAGCCAGGTCAAACGCCTCATCTTCTGCACAGGAAAGGTCTACTATGATCTGCTGGAGCAGCGGCGGGCTGAGGAGCTGGACGAGGTAGCCATCGTGCGCATCGAGCAGCTCTACCCCTATCCGCAAGAGGCTGTGGCAAAGATACTGAAAAAATACGCCAGGGCTAAAGAGTGGGTGTGGTGTCAGGAGGAGCCCCGGAACCAGGGCAGCTGGTATTTCATTCAGCCCTATCTGCGTGAGTCGTTACAGGGGGCCGAGCTGCTGTTTGCCGGCCGGCCTTCGTACGCGGCTCCGGCAGAGGGGCATTTACAGACGCACCTGGCCAACCAGGCGGCACTGGTTGCCGCCGCACTGACGGGTGAACCGCAGAAAAACAGCGTGGTTTTGCGCGCCGTAAACTAAATTACAGGGGAGTTTCTCATGGCCATCGAAGTCAAGGTGCCAGTCTTATCCGAATCGATTGCAGATGCCACGCTCGCGCAGTGGCACAAGCAGCCAGGGGATTTCGTCAAACAGGACGAAATTCTGGTGGATGTTGAAACCGATAAAGTCATGCTTGAGGTGGTGGCACCTGAAGATGGCGTACTGATGGAGATCAAAAGAAATAATGGCGAGACGGTGGCAAGCGCCGAGGTGATCGCGTTGATCGATACCGAAGCCAAAGCACCCGCACCCGCCGTTTCAGATGAGGTTGCGGAGGTAGCAAACGCGGCCAAGCCCGCGGCCGAGAAAACGTCAGAAACAACGCCGGCAGCGGCTGCCCTGGAACTGAGCCCGGCGGTGCGTCGCCTGGTGGCGGAGAATAATCTTGATGTCAGTGCCATTCCCGCCACGGGTAGAGGAGGGCGTCTTACCAAGGCCGATGTGGTGAAGTTTATGGCCCAGGGTGAAAAGAGTGCGGTGCCGGCTTCGGCCGCACCCTCTACCGTAGAGACGGGGGCGGGTGCGAGGCCTGAGCAACGTGTGCCCATGACCCGTCTGCGAGCCCGTATTGCCGAGCGTTTGGTGGAGGCGCAGCAAACAGCTGCCATGCTGACCTCTTTTAACGAAGTGGACATGCAGCCGGTGATGGATTTGCGGGCCAGATACAAGGAGTCATTCGAGAAGAAGCATGGGACCAAGCTGGGTTTCATGTCCTTTTTCATCAAGGCCTGTGTCGAGGCGCTGAAAGAGTTTCCTGCGGTGAATGCGTCTATTGATGGTGGCGATATCATCTATCACGGTTATTTTGATGTGGGTGTGGCCGTCAGTACGGAACGAGGTTTGGTGGTGCCCATTATTCGCGATGTGGATCAGTGCAGCATGGCTGAGCTGGAGCAGTCGGTGGTGAACTATGCCACCAAGGCGCGTGAGGGCAAGTTGGCGATGGAGGATCTCACTGGCGGCACTTTCAGTATCACCAACGGCGGCGTGTTTGGTTCGCTGTTGTCGACGCCCATCCTGAACCCGCCACAGAGCGCGATTTTGGGGATGCATAAAATTGAGCAGCGCCCGGTAGTGGTGGACGGCGAGATCGTAATTCGTCCGATGATGTACGTTGCCCTGACCTACGACCATCGCATTATCGATGGCCGGGAGGCGGTCTCATTTCTCGTTAAAGTCAAAAATGCGCTGGAAGATCCCGCGCGCATGTTGTTGCAAGTTTAGGAGAGCTCTACATGGATAAGTACGATGTGGTGGTCATCGGGGGTGGTCCGGGTGGCTACGTGGCGGCCATTCGGGCGGCGCAGCTGGGGCTGAAAACAGCCTGTGTGGACGAGTGGCTCGATCCGAAGGGGAATCCGGCGCTCGGGGGTGTCTGTCTGAACGTCGGCTGTATTCCCTCCAAGGCCTTGCTCGATTCCTCGCACCACTACCACCGCTTGCAGCATGAGTTTGCTGACCATGGTATTCACGTCAAGGGGGCATCGCTGGATGTTGCCCGCATGATGGCGCGTAAAGAGAAGGTGTGTACCACCCTGACCGGTGGTATTGCCGCACTGTTTGCCAAAAACAAGGTGACGTGGCTGCAGGGGCATGGCCGTTTGCTGGGTGATGGCCAGATTGAAGTAACGCCTCATGCCAAAGCGAATGAGCCGGCCAGCGTGGTGGAGGCCGGCAATATTATTCTGGCGACGGGTTCCGTACCGGCGGAGTTTTCCGGTGCTCCTTTTGATGGCGACCGCATTGTTGATTCCACCGGTGCTCTGAACTTTTCCGACGTGCCAAAGCGGTTGGCTGTGATTGGCGGCGGAGTGATTGGTCTGGAGTTGGGCAGCGTATGGAATCGCCTGGGGGCCGAGGTCACGGTGTTGATTCGGCGCGATCAGTTTCTCCCCGCGGTTGATCGGCAGCTGGCTGATATTGCCCTCAAGGAGTTGACGGCCCAGGGGATGAATATCCTGCTCTCTTCCACACCAGTCAGTGCCAAAGCGACCAAGCGCAATGTCTCGGTACTTTATGAGGATAACGAGGGTGAGAAAAAGCTAACTGTTGATCGTCTGCTGGTCTCCACCGGGAGACGCCCTAACACTCGGGGCCTCAATGCGGAAGAGGCCGGGCTGGAGATGGATGAACGGGGCTTCATTGAGGTGGATCAACTCTGTCGCACCAACCTGCCGGGGGTCTATGCCATTGGCGATGTGGTGCGTGGTCCGATGCTGGCCCATAAAGCATCGGAAGAGGGTGTGGCTGTGGCGGAACATATCGCCGGTGAAGTGGCACAGGTTAACTACAATACTATTCCCTGGGTGATCTACACCTGGCCTGAGATTGCCTGGGTAGGTAAAACCTCTCAACAGTTACGCGACAGCGGGGCGGACATTAAAGAGGGGGTGTTTACCTTCAACGCCAATGGGCGTGCTCATGCGATGGGCGATACGGCGGGTATGGTGAAGATTGTCAGTGATACTTCAACGGACACGATTCTGGGTGTTCACATCATCGGGCCCAATGCGTCGGAGCTGATCGCTGAGGCGGTGGTGGCGATGGAGTTCTCCGCCAGCGCCGAGGACCTTGCCCGCACCGTCCACGCCCATCCCACGCTCTCCGAAGCCGTACACGAGGCAGCGCTGGCAGTGGATGGCCGGGCGATACACCGCTAGCAGCCAGAGGGCGAGTAGCGTTGCAACGCTACTCTGGTA
>JALTMR010000134.1:0-2983 GCA_027001525.1 Gammaproteobacteria bacterium | reverse complement strand
GCATTCTTGCAGCGGCAGTGAGTTTCAACGGTCAGCCAAATGCCTGCCTCCCCGTGGCTGTGCGTGCAGATTGGATCAATCGTCGTACTGAATAATATCGTCCAGACGGCGTCGGGGCGTCGGCTCGGGAAGTTCTGCCGGGTAGCCCAGGCTCAGCATGGCGATGGGAGCGAGCTCTTTCTCCAATCCCAGAATCTTTTTCACCTCATCTTCATCGAAATTGCCGATCCAGGTGGACCCCATCCCCGCAGCGACAATGGCCAGTTGCGTGTAGGCGGCGGCGATGGTGGTGTCCTGCACGGCGTAGAGTGTGCGGCCCCGTTCCCCGTATTCGGAAGCGGAGCGGGCAGGGTCAGCACAGAAGACCAGGCAGACCGGCGCATCGGCAATAAAAGCCTGGCCATCGGCTGATTTTGCCAGTGCCTGGCGTTTGCCCAGGCTGGAGACCACAACGATGCGATAGGCCTGAAGGTCACCGGCAGAAGGCGCAGCAGAGGCGGCTTCCAGCACGGCGTGCAGTTTCTCCCTTTCCACCGGCCTGTCTGTTTGGTAGCGACGAATGGAGTGTCGGTGACGGACTGTTTCAAAAAAATCCCACATGGCTGCTCTCCTTTTTAATTTGTTTTATTAATCGCCGTTTTTTGGTCCGGGTAGTTGAGCTCTAGAATACGTTGTGTGTCGCGTGCCAGGTCGGTCAGGTCGAGCGCCTCATAGGCGGACGCCATGATGGTTAAGGCCTCGGGTATGGCGGGGGTTTGAGGATAGTTCTTAATCAACCGCTTTGTGCGATTCACGGCGGCCAGCGGGGCCCCTCGGCGCATGTAGTAGCGAGCGACGTGGAGTTCATACTGGGCCAGTTTGTTGCGCAGATAGATCATGCGTTGCTTGGCATCTTCGACATATTCGCTTTGTGGAAACTGTTCAATCAGCTGTTCAAAATCACGGAATGAGTCGAGGGATGGCTTGGGGTCTCGTTTGGATGTTTCAAGATCCAGCAAAAGATCCAGAGAACTCACGCCCCGATCAAAATTACTCAGGCCTTTCAAGTAGTAGACGTAATCCAGGCGCTCATGCCGGGGGAAGAGTTTTGTGAATCGGTCTGCCGCAGCGAGGGCGGACTCTGGCTCATTGAATTTGTAGTAGGCATAGATGATCTCCAGCTGCCCCTGTGCGGTGTATTTGCTAAAGGGGTGTTGAATCTCAAGGTCTTCCAGATAGGTGATGGCCGTTTGGTAGTCAGCCATGGCCAGGGCCGATTGCGCTTCCTGGTAAAAGCGTTCGGCAGACCACTGGCTTGGGTCGTCTCCCTCTTTGAGGGTGGAGCAGGCGCTGAGAAATAACAGGCCTAAGCTAAGGAGCAGTATATTGAGTCTGGGCATGGATTTGCTTAATAAAAGTTGGTTACAAGTGGATCGTTAAATGAATGCTGGTGATCAGTCTATCTGGTGCGCCATCTGGGCGAGAATGTGACTGCGGATGTCTTTGTATTTACGTATCCACAGCCCTTTGATTCCCGTCTTTTCCTCCAGCTCGGCTACCGCGGCTTTGGCGGCCTTGTAGCTGGGGTAGCTGCCATACAGTGCAGTGTACCAGCGCTGACCTTTGCGCCTGGAGGTATAGAAAGCGGCCTCATTCCCCAGCTTCTTCTCTGAGAAAAATGTGTCGAGCCAGCTTTTTTTGGTGGTGCCTGCCAGTTGAATGGTGTAGTACCTCGGGTTCTGGGCAAGCAGCCAGCGTTCGCCATGAATGTTGGGCTTGATCTCCGGGCCCGTGTTGCGAGGCTCGGTGGATTTGGGTTGTGCAGCCGGTGGGACTTTTATCTGCGCTTCGGCAGCCAGCGCCTGTGGTTGTTCAAGCTTTTCAGCAGCAACGGCAGTGGCCTGCCGGGGCTGGCTGCGTGATGCCCCACCACTGTTGTTGGCGCGGGCGATGATGTTCAGCGCTGCACCGGACGCCGGGGTGTTGGGGTAGTTATCCAGCACGTACTGGGCTCGCTGAGTGGCCATGACGAAGTCATTGTTTTCCAGAGAGCGTTCAGCTAGGGCGACTTCATGTTGGGCGAGGAGATTACGCAAGTGGAGCATCCGTTTTTTTGAGTCGGTCAGATACTGGCTATCAGGGAAGCGTCTGATCAGATCAGCAAAATTTTTGTAGGCCTCGCGTGCGATTCTGGCGTCGGCATCTTCCGGGTTGGGAAACTTCGACGTATCGAGGGCCAGTACGCCCTGGTTGAAATTGGTCAGCGCTTTTATGTAGTAGGCATAGTCCACCCGCTCGTGATAAGGGTATTGAGCGATAAAGCGATTAGCGATAGCGATGGCCTCGCTGGGGCGCTGTTGATGGCTGTAAGCGTAAGCCAGCTCCAGTTGCAGTTTGTGCGTAATGGCATGAAATGGGTAGCGAATCTCCATGTTGCGGATCAGCTCGCCGGCGTCGTCCAGGTCGCCAACCCGGATGTACTGTTGCGCTTCGTTGTAATAGTCATTGACCGATTTGTTGGCATTGGAGTTGGAAGTGCCCGTGGAGGCACAGCCGGCCAGGGCTGCGATCAGGATTGTCCCGATAAATAATGTGTTGATTAACTTCATGGCATTATCTCTTCAGTTCTTTTAAGCGTCGTATGCTCTTCTGGATTGCGCGTACCCGGCGAATCCAGGGTGGGTCAATGCCCAGCTCTTTTTCAAGCTCCGCTGCTGCTGATTTTGCTTGTTTGAGATTGGGGTAAGCGCCGTGGATAACCCCGTACCACTCCTTATCCTTTCTTAGTCCATGGTAGTAATTAATTTCTTTATCACTGGGATGCTCCCTGATAAAGCGTTGCACCGATCTCTCTCTGCCCATGCCAGCCAGTTGTATGGTGTAGTACAGCGGTGGCTGCGCCATAATCCACTGATTAGCCTGCTGGCCGCTTTGCTTTGTTGGTATCGCTCTGGATTTGGGTGCTGCTTTTCCGGCGGCCGCAGGTTTGTGCTCTGCCCTGATT
>JALTMR010000133.1 GCA_027001525.1 Gammaproteobacteria bacterium | reverse complement strand
TGATCCATGACGCCTTGCAGGATGCTGCTCAGTTTGCGCTCGGGGCGTTTGCTGCTGTCGAGCAGCATCTCCATGTTTCTGTCTGAACGGTCAGCCGGCAGCAAACTGAGGTTGTCGTATTGAGTGGGCTCGATGTGGTTGGCGATACTTTTCTGTCTGCGCAGCAGGCTGACGTCTGCGTTGCTCGCCTCGGCCCTGGCTCTGAAATAGAAGCTGGATGCTCCTTGAGGATCGAGATCCCACAGCAGCGTTCTGGCCCCTTGCTGTGAGGCAAGGTGGGCCAGATTGACGGCGGAGGCGGTTTTGCCGACACCGCCTTTGATGTTGTAGCAGGCAATGATATTCATTCGTTACATACTAGTGTTGATGCGCAGGGAGTGCATTAGGCAATGTTACGTATCTTGTGAACGAATGTGTTTTCGTTTGGCGTGAATTCTCTTCCGTTGGTCGGAAGTGACAGCTGAAAGCCTGGGTCAGTCGGTGGATTCGCCGTAGTCGATGGTGCAGATGCAGTAGGTTGCGTCGCCTCCCGGAGTGTGGACGACAACCTCATCGTCGAGACCTTTTTTCAGCAACGCTCCGGCCAGTGGCGAATCCATGCTGATGTAGCCGGCCTGAGGGTTGAGTTCGTCTGCCCCGACGATACGATATCGACAGGTTTCACCTGCCTCATCTTCCAGGGTGACCCAGGCACCAAAAAAAACGCGACGGACGTCGCCGGGGCGCTCTCTGACCACAGTGAGGTCTGGCAGGCGCTTTTGCAGGTAACGGATGCGGCGATCAATCTCCCGCAGCTCCTTTTTGCGGTAGATATACTCCGCGTTCTCGGAGCGGTCCCCTTCGGCGGCTGCGGCGCTCAGCGCTTTGGTTGTGTCTGCACGGCGCTGCCAGAGGCCGGTCAGCTCTCGCTGCAAGGCCTCATAACCCTGAGTGGTTATGTAGGGCGAGGCCTTGGGTTGCGGCGGGCGATAGCGTCCCATTCCCATATCGGGAGGGGCTATTTTGACTGGCTTAGCATGGCGAAGATTTGATCCTTCAGCAGTAAGCGGCGTTTCTTTACCTCTTCGGTGTAGTCGTCCGAAGGGGTTTCGATCTGCTCCTCGATGCGGTAGACCTCTTTGTCCGCCTCTTCGTACTCATGGCATAACCTGGCAAAGTGCGCATCCTGCTCTTTCAGTTCATGGATGCGTTGCTTGTATTGGGGAAATTCGTGGTTCAGGTCGTGGTGTTCGCCTAACATTTTTGTCTTGCTCCTGGTTGGTTCAGCTCAACGTATGAAGAGAACCTTTGAGGCCTCTCCCCACCCTCCTATAGTATCCCAAATCGAAGGTGCGCTGGGGGGTGGCTCTCGTCATATTCATCTGAATCTGGTAGATTGTTGCCGCTGCGGTCGAGTAAGCGTGGAAGGGCCGCAGGTGTGAAAGGCGTGTTCCCTGGAGCGGCACCACAGAGGGTGCGGGGGAATGCGCAGAGAGAGAGGCACGGGCCTCGTCCAGTGGCTAAAGCGAGGGGCGGGGTCGCGTGCATTTTCTGTTGTTGAATGCAAACCCTTCTTGGTAATTTCCGACTATTTTCTGTTCCTAACTCACTGTTATTTTAATTGTTATGAGTGAATCTGATCCAAACCCCGTCGAGCACCTGAGGCAGGAGTCCGAGACTCGCCTG
>JALTMR010000132.1 GCA_027001525.1 Gammaproteobacteria bacterium | reverse complement strand
CAGCGCCTTTGACAGTTCAGCCACCTTGACCGGCGCGTCGCTTTTCTCCTGTGCCATGCAGTAATCAACCACGCTGGCACGATAGTCGTTTACCTTCTCTTCAGGCACCTGTTTGGCGAAGGATTCGACACCTTCGAGAAAAGTCAGGGTGGCCTCCTCTTTATTCAGACCGTTGCCAAAGCCACTCAACTGTTCGATAACCTCGGCAAGCAGTGCGTTGCCTCGCGGCGTCAACAACGTCAGGTAGGCGTAGTTCTTTCGCTCCCGCCACTCGGCCAGATCCACTTTGAGACCACTCAGCGATGGGCCGGTATCGATGAAGTAGCTTGGCGTCACCTCCAGTGCATCGCTAATGGCCAGCGACTCATTCTGGTTGACGATAAAGAGGTAGAAGACATGGTGATGCTCGCTGGTCTGCTCGATAAAAAACAGGAAATGGGCATTGACCTCCACCGCCATCTCGTTCACGGCCTGCTCCAGCGCCCGCATCATAGCCACGCTCAATTGGGAAAACGAGCGTTCATTGGCCAAAAAAGCTTCCAGCTCCCTGACCAGTACGCTGGGCTGCGACTCCCCCAAAGCCTCTGCGAAGCTACCGTGTTGGCGGCCCAGGCGTGCCAGAAAGCTGCTTTTCAGTTGATCCAGCAGCTGTTCCTTGTGCTGATCGAGCGCCAGGGGCTCCTGGCGCAGCGATAACGTTGCCGCCGAATCTGCGGCCCGGCGGAGGTAATGAGCGGTGACGTGGGTAAGTGCCATGATATTTCCATCGAAGAATCATATAGATAGTGGTTTGATTGTACCTAACTACCCGGTGAATAGCACCGCAGAGCCAGCAGTGCCTGCTTTTGAGAACCCGTTCACAGAAAAACTGTGCTGAATCAGGATAATCCTAACTCGTAGGCTGTGAGCGCCAAGACTTCCCCCGCATCCCCCTGGTACTCGGTCTTCGCTCCAGCCGCCGATAGCCCGAGCGGTTCAGTCATCGTTGCCTGGACCGTTCGGGCTTTTTACTTCATCGCCCGGCCGTCGTGTTCGTCGCAACTCTGTGACGCAGTTCACACCACTTTTCCCTGTCGGCGTCGATAACTGACATCAGGGATCGTGGTAACGACCACCCACCGCATCCACCCCAACGCACAGTCGTTATATTTGGCGGTCCCGTTTTAAGCCCGAGCTGGTCTATTCAGTTCGGGTTTTTTTGTTCTGTGGGGGAAGCGGGGCTGTGGAATGAGGTGGGTGACGAACGTACAATGGAGCAATCAACTCTGGGAGATTCATCATGGCGCTATCTACCGATAATCTTATCCTCGGCGAAAGCGATCAACTGCTGGCCACTCAAAGCAGTGCAGAAGTCCGCGAAGCCACCGTCGCGCTGGCGCAACAGGCGCGCCGGACGCTGGATATTTTCAGCCAACAACTTGATCCGCGCATCTACGATAACCAGGCATTCGTGCAAGCGCTGAAGTCACTCGCCACCTACAGCCGCCACTCGCTCATCCGCATCCTGATCAAGGATTCCACCCCCGTCGTTAAACAGGGCAGCCGGGTAGTGCAGCTCAGCTATCGCATCAGCAGTCGTATCCAGATCCGCAAGCCCCCCACTGAGTACCATGATATGGCGGAGGAGTTTTTCATCGCCGATAAAAAGGGGTTGCTGCACAGAAGAACCGGG
>JALTMR010000131.1 GCA_027001525.1 Gammaproteobacteria bacterium | reverse complement strand
CCGATTGGTTTCACCACTCATTGCCGAGACAACCACAACGATATCGTTCCCATCGTCGCGCCATTTCTTCACCTTATCTGCCACAGCTTCGATACGTTCAACCGTGCCGACAGAGGTACCACCATATTTTTGTACGATTAGCGCCATTATAATTTCAACTTACGCAACGAATCGATTGAATCGATATTCTACTCTAGAGAGAAAAAAAAGCCACCTTTAGAATCAATCAAAGTCTATGGTCAAGCTAATTTTTCTTTCACCCAACCCTCAACGGACTTCAGGGCACCATCCAAAGCTGCCGGATCAGTGCCTCCAGCCTGTGCCATATCTGGACGCCCGCCACCCTTGCCGCCCACCTGCTGAGCCACATGATTAACCAGCTCGCCAGCGCTTAAGCGTGAGGTCAGGCCTTTGCTCACACCGGCTGTCAGCATCACCTTGCCATTCGATACAGCACCAAGCACCACGGCGGCAGAGTCAAGTTTGCTTTTTAGTTGATCAACGGTATTTCGCAGCGTTTTGGCATCCGCTCCCTCTAGGCAGGCGGCCAGCACCTTGATTCCATCGATTTCCACCGCTTTCGAGATTAACTCACCACCTTGCGAACTCGCTATTTTCGATTTGAGTTGCTCCAGCTCTTTTTCCAGCTTTCGATTACGCTCAAGCAATTGGCTCACTCGGTCTCGGGCATCGTCACGAGAGCCCTTCAGCAACCCGGCGATATCGCCCAGGCACTCATCGATCCCTTCGACCCAGTTCAGTGCCGCTTCCCCGGTCACGGCTTCAATCCGGCGAACGCCTGCGGCAATTCCCGCTTCGACCACAATTTTCAGCAGACCGATATCACCGGCACGACGAGCATGGACGCCACCACACAATTCAGTAGAAAACTCACCGATACTCAGTACCCGCACCTCATCCGAGTACTTTTCACCAAAGAGCGCCATAGCGCCGGCCTCTACCGCTTCGTCATAACTCATCACACGCGTTACGACTTCGTTATTTTCTCGAATCTGCTGATTGACGAGCTGCTCCACCTGCTTGAGCTGTTCCGGCGTCACCGCCTCAAAATGGGAGAAATCAAAACGCAATCGGTCGGGCTGAACCAGGGATCCCTTCTGAGTCACGTGTTCACCCAGAATCTGGCGCAGCGCTGCATGAAGAATATGTGTCGCCGAATGGTTCAGCACAATGGCCTGGCGACGCACACCATCAACCTCGGCGTTTAGCTTGTCGCCCACGCTGATGGAACCCTCCACCATTTTACCGATGTGAGCATTCACCCCATGCCCCTGCTTTTGCGTATCCACCACGTCGAAGCGCACGCCTGCACGACGCAGAACGCCAGCATCCCCCACCTGACCACCGGACTCTGCATAGAAGGGCGTTTTGGATAACACCACCATTCCATCTTCACCGGAGTTGAGACGATCCACAGCCTTACCCTCTGCAAACAAGGCAATCACTTCCGCCTCATCGCTCAATGAGCTGTACCCGGTGAACTCACACTCAGCATCAATATCCACTTTGCCAGTATGGGCGCTACCGAACTGGCTGGCAGCGCGGGCGCGCTCGCGCTGAGCTGCCATGTCACGGTCAAAACCGTCGGAGTCAATCGACAGGCCCCGCTCCCGAGCAATATCAGCGGTCAGATCAGCAGGGAATCCATAAGTATCGTAGAGCTTGAAGACCACGTCGCCAGGGATTGTTTTGCCCTCCAGCTGACTGATCGCCTCATCCAGAATCTTCATCCCTTGATCCAGCGTCTCGGCAAAACGCTCCTCTTCCAACCGCAAAATACGCTCCACCTGCGGCTGTGCTTTGGCCAGCTCGGGATAGGCCTCGCCCATCTCATCCACCAGCGTGGGTACTAATCTATAGAAGAAGAGCCCATGCATTCCCAACTGATAGCCGTGACGAATCGCGCGCCGAATAATCCGGCGCAGCACGTAACCCCGCCCCTCGTTAGAGGGCATAACACCATCGGTGATCAGAAATGCGCATGAGCGAATGTGGTCGGCAATCACCCGCAGGGAGTTGTTTTCCAGCTCCTGGGTATGGGTCACCCGCGCAGCGGCCTTGATCAGGCGTTGAAACAGGTCAATTTCGTAGTTGCTGTGCACACCCTGAAGCACAGCAGCCAGACGTTCCATCCCCATGCCGGTATCCACCGAAGGCTTGGGCAGCGGCGTCATCACGCCATCCGCATCCCGGTTGTACTGCATGAACACCAGATTCCATATCTCGATATATCGATCACCGTCTTCGTCCGGGGTGCCGGGCGGCCCCCCGGCCACACCTTCACCGTGATCGTAAAAAATCTCGGTACAGGGACCACACGGACCGGTATCCCCCATAGACCAGAAATTATCGCTGTCGTACCTTTTACCGGGCTTGTCGCCGATACGAGTGAGGCGATCAGGGTGGACACCGATCTCCTTCAGCCAGATGTCAGCCGCTTCATCATCTTCCGCATAAACTGTGACCCACAGCTTTTCGGGAGGAAGCTTGAATACAACCGTCAGCAGCTCCCAGGCGTATTGAATCGCCTCGCGTTTGAAATAGTCACCAAAACTGAAGTTGCCCAGCATTTCGAAAAAAGTGTGGTGGCGAGCGGTATAACCCACATTCTCCAAATCATTGTGCTTGCCCCCGGCACGCACACAACGCTGCGAGGAGGCTGCCCTCGTACAGGCGCGCGTTTCCAGCCCCAGAAAAGCCTCTTTGAACTGAACCATGCCAGCATTGGTAAAGAGCAGTGTCGGGTCATTGGCGGGCACCAATGGGCTACTGGCCACCACCTCGTGTCCCCGCTCACGGAAGAACTCCAAAAAGGCTTGGCGAATCTCGGCGCTTTTCATGATGCTAATCTGTTATTCCCAATCATTTTGTTTAAATACATTCCGAATCTGCTCGGCAGTAAAACCGCGATATTGCAAAAACCGCATCTGCTTCGCCCGATGCTTGAAATCATCAGGTTCCAGATGACCAAAACGCTTAAGCCGCGCTTCAGCAGCCAAATCAAACCAGTCATACCCTTCCAGATAGGGTGCCGCCTGGGCAGCGCTGATGCCTCGCTCTGCCAGCTCCTGCTTTAACCGAACCGGCCCAAAGCCTTTGTTCACTCGAAAACGCACATACTCTTCGGTAAAGCGCTCGTCAGAAAGCAAATGCTCGCGATGCAGATCAGCGAGCACGGTTTCAACTTCATCGTTCCCGTAACCACGGGCGTCGAGCTTGCGTTGCAGCTCCTGCGTAGAATGCTCGCGCCGGGCCAGTAGCCCCAGCGCTGCGTTGCGACAACTCAGGGACGGCGCCTTCTCCACAGCCGGCACTTACCTCTCGACCGTCTCTTCCTTCTTGGTCTCGGCCTGGGGCAGCAACGCGGCACGAATATTGGCCTCAATCTCCTGAGCGATGTCGGGGTTATCCTTTAGAAACTTGCGCACATTCTCTTTTCCCTGGCCAATGCGGTCGCCATTGTAGCTGTACCAGGCACCGGCTTTATCGATTAACCCCTGCTTTACGCCAAGGCTGATCACCTCACCCATACGGGAGATACCCTCGCCGTAGAGGATCTCAAATTCAGCCTGCTTGAATGGCGGGGATACCTTGTTTTTTACCACCTTTACCCGGGTCTCGTTACCGACAATTTCATCGCCCTTTTTAATCGAGCCGGTACGACGAATATCGAGACGCACAGAGGAGTAGAACTTCAGCGCATTACCGCCAGTAGTGGTTTCAGGGTTGCCAAACATGACGCCGATTTTCATGCGAATCTGGTTGATGAAAATCACCAGCGTGTTGGAACGTTTGATATTCGCCGTCAGCTTGCGCAGCGCCTGGGACATCAGACGCGCCTGGAGACCAACGTGATGATCCCCCATATCGCCCTCGATCTCCGCCTTGGGCGTCAATGCCGCCACAGAGTCGACCACCACAATATCCACCGCGGCGGAACGCACTAGCATGTCTGTAATCTCCAGGGCCTGCTCACCTGTGTCCGGCTGAGACACCAGCAGGTCATCCACATTCACGCCCAGTTTGGCCGCGTAGTCCGGGTCAAGCGCATGCTCGGCATCAACAAATGCCGCCGTCCCCCCCAGCTTCTGGGCTTCGGCAATCACCTGCAACGTCAGCGTGGTTTTACCCGAAGACTCCGGGCCGTAGATTTCGATCACCCGGCCTTTGGGCAGACCACCGATGCCTAACGCAATATCGAGCGTCAGAGAGCCGGTAGAGATCGCTTCAATATCACGCACCGCACCCGCATCCCCCATCCGCATGATGGAGCCCTTGCCAAACTGGCGCTCAATTTGAGTCAGCGCCGCACCCAACGCCTTCTGCTTGTTGTCGTCCATTGCGATCCCCTTAAAAACCGTCAAAAAGCCAGGGGCAACCAAACACCCCACGCGAATCCGCCCATTATCCCATATTAGCCATTGACCGGCCTAGCCCGCATTTCAGACCAAAACTTGCGCACTTTCGCCCCATCACCACCGACGATCAGACGGCAAGAGACAAGGGCTTGTGCTATGCGCCGCCCTGAAGGGACGGATTCAGGCTGAACTAGGAGGGCACCGTCTCCGCCCGCTCAGGGGAAGACAACAGCCTTAACGCCCTATCTCGATAGCGACAAATCCGTTCACTCTCAGGTTGTCGCCGTTGAAGTAAATTGAGATGACCGAGTGCCTCGCCAGGACACCCTAAAGAGAGCAACACCACAGAAAGATCCAGCCGCGTGCTGTCATCAGCAGGGCTGAGCTCAACCACCCGTTCAAACGCATCCCTGGCAGCTTGTGAGTTTTTACTCACAAGCTCCAGCAAGCCCAGCTGCCTCAGGGCGGCCACATCGTTGCTGTCAATATCAAGCGCATGCTGCAACGCATTGCGACAATACCCGTAGTTTTTTTGCAGAAAACGGATAACACCCAGCTGAGACCAGGCTGCGCCACAAGCCGCATCAAGCGCAATCGCCTGCTGATAGATGGAAACGGCGTCATCAAAGCGTTTCTGAGCCGCCACAGCTGTGCCCAGGCGAACAATCAACAGTGGGCTGGTGGAATCAAGCCTCAACGCCCGCGTCCAGGCATACTCCGCCCTCTGATAGTCCCCTGCCCCCAAGTACACGCGGCCGAGATTATCCCATGCCTGAACACTCATTGGATCAATCTCGGTCGCCCGACTGAGATACTCGAACGCCAACTCAGCCTCCCCCAGAGCTGCCAACACCTGGCCCAAATTGGTGTGGGCCGTCGCCATCAGCGGCTTAAGCGCCAACGCCGCCTTCAGGTGACGCGCTGCTTCATTCCAGCGTTGCTGCTGAGCGTAGATAAAACCCAGATTATTGTGTGCCGTTGCATTTGATGGATCGTCATCCAGCACCGCCAGATACATTGCTGCCGCCTCCTCCAAACACCCCTCCAGATGAGCCTTCACTCCTGCTCGCATCCGCTCTTCCACTTCGCTCATCACGCCACCCTTGCCACGAGATCTTTCAACAGCTGATCGGTATCGATATCCGGCACCTCAAATGTCACATCGTCCAGAGAGATATCGAACGGTTCGCCCTCCTGATAGTGCACAGGCAAACTGATACCGAAACGATAATCAGACCCGAACTCAAACGAGGCCAGCTCATAGGTTTCGTCATACACACTAAACCCCAAGGCACGCACGCTGACATACCCCGAAACGTCAAAAGTAAAACTGGGCTGAGCAGACAGTGAAACATCCGCATTCAACGCCAGACCGCTAGCAGGAGACCACTCCACATGCACACCCGCCTCCGCCGCACCACTGATGCCCAGCGCACCCCCCACCTCCAGTCCGCCCGTAGCACTCGCGCCGGTAATACCCAGGCCGATGCCCGCCCGCACCGACAGACGCAAGCCAGCATCAGCCGGGATATTGAGATGAGCATCCCCGGTGATGGTCGTATCTTCCTCACGGGCCGGATTGTAGGTAATCCCCAAACGCAACTCATCGATCACGCCCGGACCGATGCCCGCCTCCGCACTCAAACCACCGCCTATTTCCGCCACAATTCCCGGCACAATAGGGGCCTGCACAGCGATGCTGAAAATCGATTTATCGATCTCCTGACGAGCAAAAACCTCAAGTTGATCCGGCAAACCTATCTCACCGGTCACCGTAATCTCCCCGTCGGGCGCGAACTGCACACCCGCCGTCCCCGCCAGCCACGGGGCAATCTGCAACGTTAACGAACCACCGCCATAGACAATCAGCGGATTATCCGGCTGCGCTGCATCGGAAAGCTCACCACCTTCGCCCACACTACGATTCGTCACCCCCGCCATGATCTCGCCGGAGAGCATCCCGCGCTCGTACTGCGCGGTAACCTCAGCGGTGAACGCACCGTCGTTGTAATTGATCGAAAGATCCGAATCTATGCCGGGAATGGCAGGCACAGCGCTACCCTCTGCGACAACAGACCAGGCCTCACCGCGCTTACTGACCGTCACGACCAGCGAACCAGACTCAATGCCGGGCACATCCTCCGAGAGCTGAAGAGTGCCACCAATGGTCAACCCCTCATCCTCTGCATAAGCCACCGATAATCCCGCCTGTTCCACACCGGGGATAGCAGGGCTGACCTCTCCCGAAGCGGAAAAGCTGTTCTGCGCAAACATGACGGTCAAATTCGCTGCTTCGATACCTCGTACCTTATCCGGGCTATCAATTCCAATTTCGCCCTCACCGCCAAAAGCGCTGTCCCGATACCAGACACGGATCCTGGCCCGATCAAAAAGCTCTGAATCAAAGTCGAACTCACCTGTAGCGCCAAAACCGCCTTGCTGTGAAACTTGCACCTCCAGATTGCCGGCACCCAGCTGGTCAATACTGAAATCAACACGCCCCTCTCCTCCAAAGCCCTCTTCACTGCTATAAAACAGCGAAATACTGCCTTCATCCAAAGAGATCCCGGGAACAGGGATATTGAGCATGTCAGCGCTGTATTCGAGGCTGAACCGCAAATCATTGCCATCAAGACAGATGCGAAGCGGCGTATTCGCAAACAGCGGGATAGAAGGCGTCAACTCCCCCTCCCCGTACAAGCCACCATCACGTACTTCTATGCTGGCCAGACTCACCGGGCTTAGGTGGTCAA
>JALTMR010000130.1 GCA_027001525.1 Gammaproteobacteria bacterium | reverse complement strand
GCTGCAGACCGAGGAGAGCGTCAGCACAAAGGTGGTGGCGAGCGCCATCCCCATGGCGGTCTCCAGTTTCTTGGAGACGCCCATAAAGGGGCAGAGGCCGAGAAATTTGACCAGCACGAAGTTGTTTACCAGCACGGTGCTGACAAGAATCAGTGCAAATTCGGTCATATCCGTTTTATCTAAATGGGGCAGGGCAAGGTGTCGGGTACTTCGGGGGAGGGACCCAACCACAATCTCACGAGCTTAACTACGAAATGATCCCGGCAGCTTTACCGCTATGCCGGGGCTTTCCACGCTCGCCATATTAGGTTTCCTTTATCAGGAATACAACATTAAAAACGTATAGTTTATATGTTCGCCTTATATGAAAGGGGCCCTGCTCATCCCCCTTGATCGCGCGTTGTTATTTCACCTTCATGCCGGGCTGTGCCCCTTCGTGGGGTTCCAGAATCCATAAATCCTTACCCCCGGGGCCAGCGGCCAGCACCATGCCTTCCGAAAGACCAAAGCGCATTTTGCGGGGTTTGAGGTTGGCTACCATGACGGTGAGTTTGCCCTCCAGTGCCTCGGGTGAGTAGGCCGATTTGATGCCGGCGAACACATTGCGGGTGTGCTCTTCGCCAATATCGAGGGTGAGCCGGAGAAGCTTGTCGGCCCCTTCCACATGGTCGGCTTTTACGATCCTGGCGATACGCAAGTCTACCTTGGCAAAATCATCAAACTCAATGTGGTCATTGCTGGCATCGGTCATTTTGTCTTCTTTGTTTTGTTGGGACTCGCCGTGGCGGGCTGGCGAGTGGGGCTGTTGTTTCAGGTCTTCGGCGCTGTCTGCCAGCATCGCTTCGATCTGCTTCGGATCGATGCGTTTGATCAGGTGCTTGTATTTGTTGACAGTGTGGTCGCCAAGCTGCGTGTGAGCATTGACCCAGGTCAATGGCGCGATATTGAGATAGCGCTCAACCTGCTCGGCCAGCTCGGGCAGAATGGGTTTCAAATAGAGCGTCAGCAGGCGAAAGGCGTTGATGCCGGTGCTGCAGATCTGTTGCAGCTCGTTGGCTTTGCTCGCCTCTTTGGCGATCACCCAGGGGGCTTTGTCGTCGATGTACTGGTTGGCGATATCGGCCAGGCGCATAATCTCGCGCATTGCCTCGGAGTACTGGCGCTTCTCGTAGCGCTCAGCGATGTGGGCGGCGCGGCTCTGAAGGGTGTCGATGACGGCCTGCCCGGCCTCGTCGAGCTCGCTGCTCAGTTTTCCCTCAAAACGCTTGGTGATGAAGTTGGCACAGCGCGAGGCGATATTGACATATTTGCCCACCAGATCAGAGTTTACCCGCTGGACGAAGTCCTCCAGGTTGAGGTCGATATCTTCAATGCGGTCATTGAGCTTGGCCGCGAAGTAGTAACGCAGGAACTCCGGGTTAAGGTGTTTGAGGTAGGTGCGCGCCATGATGAAGGTGCCACGGGATTTGGACATCTTCTGCCCGTTCACGGTCAGAAAGCCGTGGACGAAAATCTTGCTCGGCGTGCGGTGACCGGAGAAGTGCAGCGTCGCCGGCCAGAACAGGGCGTGAAAATAGAGAATGTCTTTGCCGATGAAGTGGTAGACCTCGGCGTCAGAGCCGGGCTGCCAGTAACTGTCGAAATCGATGCCCTCTCTCTGGCACAGGTTTTTGAAGCTGGCCATGTAGCCAATGGGCGCATCGAGCCAGACGTAGAAATATTTGCCCGGTGCATCGGGAATCTCAAAGCCGAAATAGGGCGCATCGCGGGAGATGTCCCAGTCGCGCAGACCCGACTCAAACCATTCGGAAATTTTGTTGGTGGCCTCTGTTTGGAGCGGATTATTGTCGCCTTGTTCCAGCAGCCAGTCTTTCAGAAAGGCCTCGCACTCGCCCAGTTTGAAGAAGTAGTGTTCGGAGTCTTTCAAAACCGGCGTGGCCCCGGAGACCGCCGAGTAGGGATTGATCAGCTCCGCCGGGTTGTAGGTGGCACCGCAGCATTCGCAGGAGTCGCCGTACTGATCCTCCATCTTGCATTTCGGGCAGCTGCCCTTGACGAAGCGGTCGGGCAGAAACATCTCTTTTTCGGGGTCAAACAGTTGCTCGATGGTGCGGGTCTCGATCAACCCCTTGTCACGCAGGCTGCAGTAGATGCTTTGGGCCAGCGTTTCGTTCTCTTTCGAGTTGGTGGAGTAGTAGTTGTCAAAAGCGATGTTGAAGTCGGTAAAGTCGGCCAGATGCTCGCCGTGAACCCGCTCAATCAGCTGCTCCGGGGTGATTCCCTCCGCCTGGGCACGCAACATGATGGGGGTGCCGTGGGTGTCATCGGCACAGACGTAGTGGCATTGATGACCGGCCATTTTCTGGAAGCGCACCCAGATGTCGGTCTGGATGTATTCCACCAGGTGGCCCAGGTGGATGGCCCCGTTGGCGTAGGGCAGGGCGCTGGTAACGAGGATTTTGCGAGTTTGGTCTGTCATCGTGATCCGCTGTCTGTGAGCTGGATAAAAGAGAGCGGGGGATTATAACTGACGTGAAGGGGAACCACGAAACGGTTCCCTTTTCCATATTAACTCGGTAAAAATATATACCGTACTCAGCCGCCGAGTGCCGCTTTCAGATCTGTGGGGTTTCCATCGTGGCTCTCTGAACGGGTGTGTACGCTCAATAATGATAACGCGCGGAGCGTCAGGTGTGCTGCAGCCTTTTGGCTCGCCAGCCATCATGGGCGGGGGGCGGTTGCGGGTAAATTAGGGGATCGCGGTCCCCTTTAGAATACCGACCGGCCTCTATCCCTGCTGCTCCGTACACCTCTGTGAATTTTTCATCACCATGAGTGTGACCAGTGGACTTAAAACAATTAGGAGGAACAATATGAAAATGAAGTCTGTCTATCCCGCTTTGATCGTGCTGTTGCTTGCTCTATCTGTTGGCCTTGAAACCCTCGAGGCAGCACCCTCCGTCAGCCGCTTTCTCGCGGCGAGCGAAAGAGGGAACCTGAAGGCTGTAAACGAACTCCTGGCAAAGGGTATCGATGTGAATGCGCGGGAGAGAAACGGCGACACCGCACTGATGAAAGCCTCCAAAGGGGGGCGTACCGAGATAGTAAAGACTCTCCTGGCAAAGGGTGCTGATGTGAATGCGCGGAACGCGATCAACATGACCGCCCTGATGTATGCATCCGTGTCTGGCAATGCTGAGATAGTTAAGGCCCTTCTGGAGGCGGGCGCCGATGTGAATGTTCGGGATAAGATGGGGGGCGAGACTGCTCTAATGCTTGCCACCAAGGTAGGTCGTATTGAGATAGTGAAGGCTCTATTGGCAAAGGGCGCTGACGTGAGCGTGAAAAGTAAAATGGGAGGACGAACGGCGCTTTCGATGGCCCGCAAAGAAGAAATAAAGAGACTGCTGAAGAACGCTAAGAGGGAATAAATAGACTGTTGCAGAAATAGTTTAAATATCCCCCGGCAAAGCCGGGGGGTAGTGTGCAAGATCCCACCCCAATGTACATATGGGCACCTCTATTAACCTATTAAGAGCACATCTTAAACCTCAAATCCGCTAAATTTGCGCCTGGATGTAACGAATTTGGGATTCAATCTGTAGCACTCAGAATTATATAGAGGTGCCCATATGAAATCCTAGCTGGTCACGATCCTGTTTAACGACATGCTTTTGCTCCCCCCCCCCTCGGGGGGCAGGTTACGTAGCGGCGGCGTTAGTGATGAAACCGCCTTTTCGAAGCTTCTTGATCCAGTGTGGGGTGTTCTGGGTTTCGTTTTACCTCTGTTTTACTGGTATAACCTTTCGTCTCTTCTGGGGAATATAAACAGCCTGCTGTTTGTTGATTTTTCAGTGCGTTAAGCGATGGCGACGCCTACATCGAGTGCCTCGAACCAGTCGAGGAAGCGCTTTACGTCGTCGCCCTGGAAGATGCGCCCGTGCTGGGGGGCCATGATGTCGATATCCAGTGCGCGGACGCGTCTGATCCAGTCGTTTTTGGCCCGGTTCGAGGGCATCCAGCGCTGGTGAAACAGCTTCATTTTGGGGATGTGTTCGTCGAAGTTGTCGACAAACATGGGGGCGCCATCGGGCTCCAGTGCCGCGCCCACGTCGCCACTCATCAGGATCCGCGCCTCGGGGTCGTAGACGTGGTAGTTGCCTGAGGCGTGGAGGTAGTGCGCGGGGATGAACTGCACCTCGATGCTGTCCAGTGCCAGCGTGCTGCCTTCGTCCGGAATGCCGACGTATTCGATATTGTTGAGGCCGAAGTGGCGCAGAAAGCTCTCCCATAACCAGGGGGCGTGGAGGCGGGAGTTGGGAACCGCCTGGTCCCACAACCCCAGCGAGGAGATGATGTCCGGGTCCTGGTGCGAGGCGAAGATATCCGTCACCGTCTCCAGCTTGCACAGCCGCAGCACCGAGGCGAGCATGGCCGAGAAGATTTCGATGCCGCCGGGGTCCATCAGCAGGGTGCGGTCGCCATCGATAATGATGTACTGGTTGGTGTCGATAATGCCGCTGGCTTTTTTCGGGTCGCGGCCGAAGGTGACCCAGCGGTGGCGTTTGTTGTAGAGGTTGGTGGCTTTCATAGTGTGTCCATACTCAGTTTGAATTCAGTTTGTCGATAAGCTTCCTGCACTCGGTAATCTCCCGCTGTAGCTCTCCGGCGGCCAGCTCGACGCTGTCGGCAATGGAGTTGAGGTAGTGTTCAAATTCGCCAGCGCGGGCAGCCTCAGTGCGGGAGGTGCTGACGACGATGGTGGAGCCACGCACGCGCTGGTGAATCTCGTCCAGCTGCAGCCCCAGCTGCGACATGATGTCTGTGATCTCGGCCCGCATTCTTTTTTGCTCGCCGCTGGCGTCCTCGATCAGGTGGTCGATGAAGCCCGTCTGCTCGGTGTTGGAGAGCTGCTCCTGAGCCGCGGCAAAACGCTGTGCACCGTCCTCTGCGCGCACCGATGCCACCGAGGTGCGCGAAACGGTCAGCGCAAGCTGGTTGATCTTGGTGGCGAAGTGGATGGTGTCGTTGGCCATTTCGGCGATGAAGTCGGTGATCGGCCGAAACCCCAGGGCCTTGTCACCCGCGCGAGCGGCAACACCTTTGGCGTTGCTGGTACTGAGCAGCATGAGCTTGGCGGTGTGCATCATGCGGTATAGGTGTCCGGCCAGCGTCGCAGCGACCACAAATGAGGGGGGCTGTTGTACTTTTCTAGTCATGATGGGATGACGGTTCCTGGTCCAATTTCCATGTTGTAAGCACTAATTCGGTAGCTGGGAGGGAAAGTTTAGTGTCAATTCCCGATCTGCCGGGTATTCGGTACGGGTCAGAAATACGCATTAAATTGCTCAAGTATTAAAACGGCACCGATTTCCTGCTATTGTTGTCGCCCTATTTGCCGGGGGTGGTCGATGTGGTTTTATAGCCTGCCTCCGGTGTCAGATTTGCGGTAATTTCAGTGTTAGGAGATGGAGTGATGGCAGTTTCTCGTGCTCAGGTGGAAGAGGTATTGGCCGGTGTGGTTGATTCCTATACAGATCAAAACCTGGTGGCAGCCAAGGCGGTGGCTGATGTCGAGATTGATGGCAGCAAGGTGACGCTAAAGATCGTGCTGGGCTATCCGGCGCTGGGGTATCACGAAACACTGGTGGGGCGCATTCGCCAGGCGGTCAAGGCGCTGGCGGGTGTTGAGGTGGTGGATGTGATGATTGAAACCCGGGTGGTTGCTCACTCGGTCCAGCGTGGCGTGCCCCTGCTTGAAGGGGTCAAGAATGTGATTGCCGTGGCGTCAGGCAAGGGCGGTGTGGGTAAATCGACCACCTCGGTCAATCTGGCGCTGGCGTTGGTCAAAGAGGGGGCGCGGGTCGGTCTGCTGGATGCCGATATCTACGGCCCCAGTCAGCCGCGCATGATGGGGCTCAGCGGCCAGCCAGAGTCGAAAGACGGCAAGACCATGGAGCCCATGGTCAACTACGGTGTGCAGTCCATGTCCATCGGCTACCTCATCGATGACGAGCAGCCCATGGTTTGGCGCGGGCCGATGGTCACCCAGGCGCTGGAGCAGTTGCTGCGCGAGACCAACTGGCATGAGCTGGACTATCTGGTAATCGATCTGCCACCCGGTACCGGCGATGTGCAGCTGACGTTGTCGCAGAAAATTCCCGTCTCTGGCTCGGTGATCGTCACCACGCCACAAGACATCGCCCTGCTGGATGCCCGCAAAGGTTTGAAAATGTTTGAAAAAGTCAGCGTACCCGTGCTGGGTATTGTGGAGAACATGAGTACCCATATCTGTAGCAACTGTGGCCATGAGGAGCATATCTTTGGCGCGGGCGGGGGTGAGAAAATGGCGCAGGAATACGATGTCGAATTTCTCGGGGCGCTGCCGCTGGATATCACCATTCGGGAGGATGCCGACAGTGGCAAGCCCACCGTAGTGGCCGATCCGGACGGAAAAATCGCCGGGGCCTATCGCGAGATTGCCCGCAAGGTGGCGGCCAAGCTGGCGCTTCAGGCGAAGGACTACAGCTCCAAATTCCCCAATATTGTGATTCAGAATACGTAGCGCGGGCACCTTGCGCGGGGCGAAGCGTCTGGGCCTATCCTATCGCCCCCTAAGTCAGTAAAATGGCCGATCTTTTACACATCGTTGCGTGATTTGAACCTATGAGCATTAAATCGGATAAATGGATTCGCCGTATGGCCGAGAACGAGGGCATGATCGAGCCCTTCGAGCCTGGGCAGGTGCGCGAGGGTGCTGAAGGTCGTGTCATCTCCTACGGCACGTCGAGCTACGGCTACGATGTGCGCTGCTCCGATGAGTTCAAGATCTTCACCAATATCAACTCGGCAATTGTTGACCCCAAGAATTTTGATGACAACAGTTTTGTCGATGTGAGGTCCGATGTCTGCATCATTCCTCCCAACTCATTTGCCCTGGCGCGCACGGTGGAGTTTTTTCGTATCCCCCGCAGTGTGTTGACCGTGTGCCTGGGTAAATCCACCTATGCCCGCTGTGGCATCATCGTCAACGTCACGCCGCTGGAGCCCGAGTGGGAAGGGCATGTGACGCTGGAGTTTTCCAACACCACGCCGCTGCCGGCGAAGATCTACGCCAACGAAGGGGTGGCTCAGATGCTCTTTTTCGAATCA
>JALTMR010000129.1:252-7157 GCA_027001525.1 Gammaproteobacteria bacterium | reverse complement strand
GCCTTTCGCTGAGCTGGGCGTAGGCCATCACCGAGATAATCGGGCACAAGCTGGCAAAAGCGATCAAGCCAAAACCATCCAGCATGGGGCTGCGCCCCGGCACCGTACTGGCCAACCCCAGCCCCAACGCGGCCACCAGCGGCACCGTGACGGTGGAGGTGGTGACGCCCCCCGAGTCGTAGGCCAGGGGAATGATCAGTTTGGGTGCATAAAGCGTCTGGATGATAACGATGACGTAGCCAACGATAATGTAATAGTGCAATGGCGTGCCGGTCACAATACGGAAGGTGCCCAGGGCGATGCCCACCGAAACGCCGATGGCCACCGCCACACGCAGCCCCCACACGCCAATAGCCCCACCGGAGACGTCACTGGCCTTCATGGCCACGGCGATCAGTGAGGGCTCGGCAATGGTGGTGGCAAAGCCGATGGCAGCGGCGAAGATATAGACCCAGTAGTAGTCCTGCCAGCGAAGCAGCTCAGCCGCCAGATCGGCACCGCCGGAGATAAACTGCGGATCAGTAAGCTGCTGTGCCATCAGCTTGCCCAGCGGAAAAAGCGCCTTCTCCAGCCCCACCAGGAAAAAGGCCAGGCCGAGCAACACGTAGACAAAGCCCAACAACGTCCGCCTTAAATTGGGAACGGGCCGACGAATAACGAAAAACTGGAATCCGAAAATAATAGTGACGATGGGCAACACATCCCGCACCGTGTCCAGAACGGCAATGAACAGCGTCTCAATCCAGGCCATCAAAACAGCATCCCGTAGGCCATGACGAAAATCATCGGCGTCAGCGAAGCAAAAGCGATCAACCCAAACCCGTCCAGCATCGGATTCCGCCCCTTGATGCTGGAGGCCAGCCCCACGCCCAGCGCGGTGACCAGGGGCACGGTAATGGTGGAGGTGGTGACGCCGCCCGAGTCATAGGCGATGCCGATAATCTCCTCCGGGGCGAAGGCCGTCATCACCACCACGCCGATGTAGCCGCCGAGAATCAGGTACTGCAATGGCCAGCCCCGGAGAATACGCAGTACACCAATCACCAGCGCCACACCCACGGAGAGGGCCACGCTCATGCGCAGCCCAAAGGCGTACCCCTCCCGTGCAGCGACAGCATCCTCAATCACACCGCCCCCAGCAGCCACCTCTGCCGCTTCAGCCGCAACAGCGATCAGGGCCGGCTCGGCCACGGTGGTACCAAACCCCAGGGCAAAGGCAAACGTCAGCAGCCAGAACAGGCTGCCCTTGCGCGCAAAGGCATAGGCCATGCTTTCACCTATGGGAAACAACCCCATCTCCAACCCCTTGATAAACAAGGTCAACCCCACCACCACCAACAACAAACCGATGAAAAGCTCAACAAAATTGGGAATGGGTTGACGCAAGACCAGTAACTGAAAAAAGGCAATCACCAGCACAATAGGTGCTAAATCACGCAGGCTATCAAAAAATGGTCGCAGGTATCTGAGCACCACGAGACGGGCTTCTCCCTCTATCTCATTGTTTATGATTATCTAA
Source organism: Gammaproteobacteria bacterium (assembly GCA_027001525.1). Classification (GTDB taxonomy): domain Bacteria; phylum Pseudomonadota; class Gammaproteobacteria; order Tenderiales; family Tenderiaceae; genus JALTMR01. Next base: position 5,638 of record JALTMR010000129.1, on the reverse strand, counting down.
TTTCACTCTATCTGACGGTGGTAGCGAATACCAGACAGCACCGGCTTAATTTGTTAAAACAGACTAAATCAATGAGTTTCACCACCAGATCACATACAATCAAACCACTAAACCGCACCGCTAAGGGTAATTACGCTACCGAGTGCCAATATTGTTGAACTATGATGGCAACATTGCCAGACCCTCGTGGTCATACTGTGAACCGAAGTGCCGATAATATATAGAAGGATCGTTAACACTTCTCATGGTAGAGGCTCACCATCCAATGAAGAAGACCTAAGTGCTATGCCAAAACCAAACCACTTACTACTCACCTTCCTCAGTGCCTGCCTGCTCTCGTCCACGGCGTTAGCCCTGGATGAGGCCAATTACAACACCGTTGTGTTCGTCGGCTCCAGCGCCGACAGCACCAACACCAGTGGCTGTGCTGGCAACGGAGGGGATGATTGCACACTGCGGGCGGCCATTCTCTCCGCCCCCACCCGTGACCAACCGGTACTGATCAAACTCAACCCCGGCATTAACCCGGCACTCACGCGCGCGGGAGATGGCGAGAATGCGGGGGAGACAGGGGATCTCGATATCAGCGTGAATATCGGCATTGTCGGCTTAAACACCACGGACACCCCCAATGTCATCAGCGGTGGGTTCATTGACCGGGTGTTCCAAATCCTGTCGGGGGCCAGCGTGGAGATGTCCTTCGTCGAAATACGTGAGGGGCTGATCTCCAGCTCGGAAACCAGCATTGCTTTTGCCGGCGGCGGTATATTGGTCGACGAAGGGGCCGAGCTAAAGCTGGACAATACGTATGTCAGAGACAACCAGGCTCCCATCGGCGGGGGCATCGCCAACCTGGGTCGCCTGGAGATTCGCAGTAATACCCTCGGCTCTTCGCTGATGGAGGGAAACAGCGCGTTTAACACCTCCGTCAACTGCTTTCTGGTGTCGGAGATGCTGTCACAGACCTTTAACCCCGGCCAGGGGGGGGCAATCGCCAACTTTGGTGGCCAATTATTTTTGGGGGCGGTGAAGATACAGGGAAATGCCGCCGGCATCGGGGGAGCAATCTATAACTCCAGTGCCGGCATCGGTTTTGGTAATACCACCATCACCAACAGCCAGATTCAAAATAATGACGCCCTGACCCACGGCGGAGGAATCGCCAACCTGGGGGCCATGAACGTCAATAACAGCGCCATTGTCAATAATCGCTCCGATCCCAATTACACCAATACCTCTGGTTCAACGCTGATCTGTTTGCCACCGGCCACCCCTCTGGGAGACGGCGGCGGCATATTCAATAGCGGTACAGCCAATATCGAGCTGACCAACGTGACCCTAAGCGGCAATGTGGCCCGCGCCGGTGGCGGTCTGTTCAATAGTCGCAACGCCACACTGACCAACGTCACGCTGTACGATAATACCGCCATTCCCTGCGCCGCTGGCTGCGAGGAGCTTGAACGGTCTCAAATGGGCGGGCACCAGCTGGCCATGTACGACACTGACGAAGTGCTCGGCACCACCGACCCCGACACAACCATCGTCAACACCGTCATCGCCAATAACCCCGACCTCAATGCGGGCAACAGCACAGGCAGTGCCTGTGCCGCATACGGCCGTCTGAGCGGCGCGCCCCAATCGGCCTTTGAGACATCACAGGCGGTGATCCCTGACTTTATCAGTACGCTGGGGAATAACCTCAGCACCCCGGTGGGCAGAGTGGAGGATACCTGCGGTTTTGATGACCCCAGCGACTTCCCCGCCAGTGTTAACGCCGATCCGCTACTGCTGTTGCCCCTGGGTATAAATATTCCCACCGACGTCGATCCACTAACGCTTGGAACCACGTTCACTCATGCACCGGATCCCGCAGCAACGACACCCAGCCCACTGGTCGATGCCGGCAACGATGCTTATTGCCCTCAAACCGACCAGCGTTTTCTCGAACGAGGCGTACTGGACACCTGCGATATCGGGGCCTATGAGGCCAGTGGAGCTACGTCGCTTTTCGATGCAGTGGTGGACCTCAAAGTGGATATTGTTGACAGCCCCGACCCGGTGTCACCCAACCTCAACACGCCAGATGGCCAGCTCACCTACCGCATCGGTGCCACCAATCTTTACGAGGGGCCCCCGGCAGAGAATACCCTGGTCACCATAACACTCGACCCCACCCTGATCGTTAAGTGGACATCCACCGAGAAAGGGGATCAGTGCTCAGTTATCAGTAACGAAGTCAGTTGCCAGATTGGTCAACTGCTCGGTCTGGAGCGGGTGGAAATTACCATCAGCGTTACGCCTACTGTGGCCGGAACCATTGAAACCTCCGCCACCATCAGCTCTTCAACCGGCGAGGCGTTTGATACTAACAATTCCGCCACCGAGACGACGCGGGTGACCAATTCCAGCACGGGAGCCATCAACAACTTTGGCAGCTCTGGCGGCGGCGGAGCGGTCTATTGGGGGCTTTTGATGCTTATCGCCGGCCTGATCGGGCGGCGCACATACCAACAGATCCGTTAGTTCGCCACTAATTTTTGTGCAATTTGCGCCAAACGCCTTCCCTGGGCCCGGCACAACCGGGCCTCTTCCTCAGTAATCGGGGCATTCCCGTCAACACCTGCCACATGACTCGCGCCGTAGGGCGTACCACCGCTGACGGTTGTGGTCAGGTCTGATTCGGTATAGGGCAATCCCACCATCACCATGCCGTGGTGCATTAACGGCGTCATCATGGAGAGCAGCGTACTCTCCTGCCCGCCGTGCATTGTGCCTGTGGAGGTGAATACAGCCGCCGGTTTGCTCACCAGAGCGCCCGACAGCCAGAGCGATGTTGTCGAATCGAGAAAATACTTGGTCGCCGCCGCCATGTTGCCGAAGTGCGTCGGGCTGCCAAGGGCCAGGCCAACGCACTCCTTCAAGTCGAGTAGGGTGGCGTAGGGTGCCCCCTCCTCGGGAATCGCCTCCGCTACCGCCTCACATACGGTAGACACCCGGGGCAGAGCCCGCAGCCGAGCCTCCATGCCCGGCACCTCCGCCACACCTCGGGCTATTAATTTTGCCATCTTCTCCACCGCCCCATCACGGCTGTAATAAGCTACTAATATTTCTGCCATAGTTACTCTCTCAGCGTTAGCTGTTAACATCGATCGATGGAATCGATTATCCATGTTATTAGCGTCAGAGGAAGGGCGGTGATACGTTTCGTGGAACTGTACAGTGTGAATATGTCTTTGAATTTACCCAAACCCCATTGTCGAAAAACACCCTTGCCAGGTCTGCTCATGGGTCTGCTGGTTATCCTCTCAAGCCTCCTCAACGGCTGCACGACCACACCGCCGATTCAGGAGATGAGCGATGCCCGCCAAAGCGTCGAAGCCGCTAAACAGGCCGGAGCGACCAAGCTTGCCCCCGGGGCCATTGATAATGCAGAACAGCTGCTAACAATGGCAGAGGTAGGCATGCGCAGCGGAAATTTTGAAGAGGCCCAGCAAGATGCCATCGCAGCCAGAGAGGCCGCACGCCAGGCACTGGCCATTTCCGAGGTCAAGCAGGTTATGGAAGCTGAACAGCCTCAGAAGACTGAAAAGAAGGAGGCCACGAAGAGCACGCCACCCACCTACACCACATATCGAGTGCGTCGCGGTGACAGTTTGTGGACAATTGCTTCCCGACCCGAGTTATACGGTGACCCTCTTCTGTGGCCACTGCTTTTTAAAGAAAATCATCCGCAAATTAGCGATGCCGACCTGATATTTCCCGGCCAGTTATTACGGGCCAAAATTGCCCCGACGAACGAAGAAATTCAGTCCGCCCGAGCCCATGCGTTGATCCGAGGAGAGTGGCATTCAGGCACGACTGAAAACACCGACCTGCGCTACCTGAACGAGTAGTACCCAGTCAAAAACCACAAAGGCTTCCACCGTGCCTAACTTCCGAATCGTCCGCCAATTTCTTCTGCTTTTACTCAAAAATTTTTCGGAGGACCGCTGCCAACGCAGTGCCGCCGCACTGTGTTACACCACGTTACTCTCCCTGGTTCCACTCACTGCTGTGGTGTTTTCCGTGCTGTCCGCATTCCCCGTGTTTGAAAGCATCGCCACGGATATACAAAACTTTGTCTTTCAAAACTTCGTTCCCGCATCAAGTGAAATCATTCAGCAACATTTGGAACAGTTTGCAGGCAAGGCATCCCAATTAACAGCCATCGGAATTGGCTTTCTTATCCTCTCCGCCCTGCTGTTAATGAACACAATAGAAGCAGCGATGAATGACATCTGGCATGTATCCGTTCCACGAAAAGCGCTGCCAAAATTCATGGTCTACTGGGCAACACTCACCCTCGGCCCCATTTTGATGGGCACCAGCCTAATCGTCACCTCATATTTGGCCTCCCTGCCCTTTTTTACCAACACCGCCTTGCTGGAAGGGCTATGGGGGCAACTTCTCGCACTACTCCCCTTTCTGACGACCACCCTGGCATGTACGCTGTTGTACGCCATCGTGCCCAACACCAGAGTGTCTATTCGTCACGCAATTATTGGTGCCACAGTAGCGGCAGCCCTGTTTGAGCTGGCTAAAAAGGCCTTTGCCTACTACGTTACAGAGTTCCCCACCTATGAGGTGGTTTACGGCGCCCTAGCCAGCATCCCGGTCTTTCTGGTCTGGGTCTATCTATCATGGCTCGTGATCCTGCTGGGGGCAGAAATCACCTACAGCCTCGCCCACTATCGTGCCGACGGCACCCCCCATAACAACGACCCAAGACATCAGCTACTGCACGACTTTCGAATCATTGGCCACCTGTGGCAGAGCCAATACTGGGGAGAGCTGATGACACCCGAAGACTTCTTGGCAAACGACCCCTTCCTGGATAAACAAATCACCTCATGTGCACTCGAACGACTGGAAAAAGCCGGGTTAATTCATCACTGCGAGGGGAAATGGGCCTTAACCAAAGACATCTCAGCTATCACACTGGGTGACTTATATAACACCGAAGGGTATGCCCTTCCCCACATAGCATCAGAAAGCGTACCCCCAGACCCGTGGAACGAAAGTCTTCTCAACGTTGTGCTCCAGGCTAACAACGAAATTTCATCCGCACTAAACATCCCTCTTCACCCAATATACAAATCTTCCGAGGACAATCCTGAACCAACCGCACCAGCCTCAGCAATCAAAAGAAACGAATAATATCAGGCGAAGCAGTGGCTGATGTAGTGCAGCGGATCGAGCGCAGGAAAAACGAGTGAGCGCGCGATTTCACAAAGCCCCAATCACCACCGGCCAAAAAGCCAGGCGAAAAAAAAAAGCCCTGATCATTAATGATCAGGGCTTTTTCAAAATAACACCTGGCAGTGTCCTACTTTCACATGGGAAACCC
>JALTMR010000129.1:0-242 GCA_027001525.1 Gammaproteobacteria bacterium | reverse complement strand
GTAAACCGTTCCCCCAACCTTTACCGCTTGGGAATAGGTTCCAATCGCCTGGGGTGCTTTGTCAGTCTGAATTATTTCAAGGGCCATTCAAGCCTCTCCTTCAATCAAAAGAAACGAAACATATAATATCAGGCGAAGCAGTGGCTGATGTAGTGCAGCGGATCGAGCGCAGGAAAAACGAGTGAGCGCGCGATTTCACAAAGCCCCAATCACCACCGGCCAAAAAGCCAGGCGAAAAAAAA
>JALTMR010000128.1 GCA_027001525.1 Gammaproteobacteria bacterium | reverse complement strand
GCCCCCCCCGCCCCCAGTAGTAAAAGCCGCTTTGCCTTCAGGTCGATAGCGTGATTCCGGGTCAAATCACGCACCAGCCCGACGCCATCCGTATTGTCGGCACGACGATGGCCGCTGGCATCGAAAATAATCGTATTCACCGCTCCCGCCAGTTCGGCCCGTGAGCTGCGATCCGCCACCAACGCCCACGCCTCCTGTTTGAACGGCACCGTGATATTCAGCCCCTTGCCACCCCCGGCCTGAAAAGAGTCCACCGCAGCGGCAAAACCATCTTTAGCCACGAGCAGCGCTTCGTAGCCAATAGGCTCCCCCGTCTGAGCGGCAAACTGGCGATGAATCTGCGGTGATTTGCTGTGGCTGATGGGATTGCCCATGACGGCGTAACGATCGGGTGTTTGCATTGCTTTTATATTCTCAACTGTGGAACCAAAAAACGGGCACTGTGGCCCGTTCCTGCGGAAACTAACAACCAGTCAGATGGCTCAGGCCGCTTGTTTCAACCACTGGGCAATCTGTTTGGCGTAGTAGGTCAGGATGCCGTCGGCACCCGCACGCTTGAAACAGACCATGGCCTCCATCACCACAGCCGGCTCATCCAGCCAACCGTTCTGACTGGCCGCCTTGAGCATCGCGTACTCACCACTGACGTGATAGGCATAGGTGGGAACGCCAAAGTTATCTTTCACTCGGCGAATAATATCAAGGTAGGGCATGCCGGGCTTGACCATCACCATATCCGCCCCCTCTTCGATATCCATGCCTACTTCATGCAAGGCCTCGTCGCTGTTGGCGGGGTCCATCTGATAGGTGTATTTATTGCCGGTACCCAGATTGGCGGAAGAGCCCACGGCATCACGAAACGGGCCGTAGTAGGCCGATGCGTACTTGGCGGAATAGGCCAGGATACGTGTATGGATGTGGCCTGCGGCTTCCAGCGCCTCACGGATCGAGCCGATTCGTCCATCCATCATGTCAGAGGGCGCCACCACATCGGCCCCCGCCTCGGCATGAGAGATCGCCTGTTTGACCAGCACCTCCACCGTGGCATCGTTAACCACGTAACCGCTGTCATCGATCAGGCCGTCCTGCCCGTGGGTGGTGAAAGGGTCCAGAGCGACATCGGTAATCACACCCAAATCAGGGTATGCCTGCTTCAACGCCCGAACCGCACGCTGGGCCAGGCCCTCCGGGTTATACGCTTCACTGGCATCGAGACTTTTTTTCTCCAGCGGTGTAACGGGGAAAATAGCCACGGCTGGAATACCCAGCGCCACCAGTTCCTCGGCCTCCTTCAGCAGCTCATCGATGCTGATGCGCTCCACCCCCGGCATCGACGGCACGGCCTCACGCTGGCCATCACCTTCCAGTACAAACAGAGGGTAGATCAGGTCATTTGTCGTGACCTGATGTTCTCGCATCAAACGACGGGAGAAATCATCACGCCGCATACGCCGCATGCGGCGGTGGGGGAAAAATCCAGAACTATCCAAAACACGCTCCTCTTAATCAAAAGGAGCGGCCGAAGCCGCTCCCCTGTTCACGCCGGGCCCCTAACCGCTATCTACGTTTAGCGCCCTTTTTCTTTGCTGCTTTCTTCTTCGCCACCTTTTTCCTGGCGGACGACTTCTTCGCTACCACCTTCTTTTTGGTAGCTGTCTTTTTCTTGCTGGCCTTTTTCTTGG
>JALTMR010000127.1 GCA_027001525.1 Gammaproteobacteria bacterium | reverse complement strand
CACGGAACTGCATCTCGATGTTGCCATTCTGGAGGCGCTGGAGAGTGAGGATCTGGACAAACTGCCTGGTGCTTCCTTCGTCAAAGGCTATCTGCGCAGCTACGCCCGTTTGCTCGATCTGCCCGCAGATGAACTGGTGCAGGCCTATGACTGCGCTCACGGTGACGATGCGCCCTGCCTGCACCGTATCGGTAAGGTACAGCAGATGACTTCCAAAGATGCCGGGCCGCGTTACGCCACCTGGGGCGTGGTGGCGGTGGTTGTGATTTCGGTGCTGGTCTGGTGGTCGTCCAAAATTCTCTCCAACGGGGTCACCGAGCGAGACAGTGCGGATGTGAACGCCAGTGCGCCGGCATTGCCGTCCGCTAAACAGGACGCTGCTGCCAGCGTAGAGGCCGATGTGGAAGTCGACGGTGAGTCGGTCTCGGTCGCGCCGTTGCTGGTGCCACAGCAGCAGCGCAGTGCCCCGGTAACGCCAAAACCGGCTGCCGAGCCGGCGGAAAAGGTGGCGCCTGCGGTCAGGGAGGCGGTGGCATCAGCGCCCCCCAAACCCTCCGCACCTGCGCCTGAAGTGACCGTTGCTGATGCCGATCTCTCCGTGCTGACACTGGATTTTAGTGAGGATGTCTGGGTAGAGATTACCGATGGTCGTGGCAAGCGCCTCTTTTTTGATCTTGGCCGCAAGGGGCAGGCCAGAGAGGTCAAAGGGGTTAAGCCCTTTAAAATCCTTTTCGGCAATGCTCCCGGTGTGACGCTGAAGGTGGATGGCAACGTGTTTGACCACTCCTCTTATCAACGCCGTAACGGCTCGGCGAAGTTTAAGCTGGGCGATTAACGAAGCGAGTGAGCAATGCACCAGGAAAACCCGATTAAAAGACGCAAGTCGCGCAAAATCTATGTGGGCGATGTTGCCGTAGGGGGAGACGCGCCCATCTCGGTGCAGAGCATGACCAATACCGAGACCTGCGATGTGGACGCTACCGTGGCGCAGATTCAGGCGCTGGAACAGGTGGGGGCCGATATTGTCCGTGTCTCCGTGCCCTCGATGGAGGCAGCGGAGGCGTTTGGTGCAATCAAAAAACGGGTCAATGTGCCTTTGGTGGCGGATATCCACTTCGACCATAAAATCGCCCTGCGAGTGGCCGAGCTGGGGGTGGATTGCCTGCGTATCAACCCGGGCAATATTGGCAGCGACGCCCGCGTGCGGGCCGTGGTGGATGCGGCTCGCGACAAGAATATTCCCATTCGCATCGGCGTCAACGCCGGTTCCCTGGAGAAGGATCTGCAGAAGAAATACGGCGAGCCTACGCCCGAGGCGATGGTGGAGTCGGCCATGCGCCACATCGATATTCTCGACAAACTCGACTTTCAGGACTTTAAAGTCAGCCTCAAGGCGTCTGAAATTTTCATGACGGTGGCGGCCTATCGCAAACTGGCCAGTCAGATCGAACAGCCGTTGCACCTGGGTATTACCGAAGCCGGTGGTTTTCGCTCCGGCACGGTGAAGTCTTCTATAGGCCTGGGGATGTTGCTGGCTGACGGGATCGGCGACACCATCCGCGTCTCCCTGGCGGCAGACCCCATCCAGGAAATTAAAGTTGGTTTCGATATTCTCAAGAGTCTTCACCTGCGCAGCAAGGGGATTAACCTCATCGCCTGCCCCTCCTGTTCGCGGCAGAAGTTCAATG
>JALTMR010000126.1 GCA_027001525.1 Gammaproteobacteria bacterium | reverse complement strand
CTTGTCCCCCATCAGCTCGCGCCGTATGGCCCCGATTTGCAGCTTTGGGGCCCCGGGGCGTTTGATCCATTGATGGAAAAACGGGGTCAGATTTTCACCGCTGACTTCGCCGAATATGCGCGCCAAATCGTCAAAACCGGCCTCTTTGAACAGGTACTGACGATAGAGGCGCTGCAACCCTTTGGTGAACAGCTCATCCCCAATCTGCCGGCGCAGCATGTGGAACACCATCTGGGTTTTACCGTACCCCACCGCTTCGCTGCTTGAGCTGTGGCGTGAACGGAATTCGCTAATGGGAAAATCACGCTCATGGCCCACGAAATCGGCGTAGTTTTGCAGAATATTGCGGCGAAAATTGGCACCGTTGCCGCGCTGTTGCTGAATCAGGTGGTCGGCCAGGTAGGAGGTCAGGCCCTCGGCCCAGTTGCCCTGCGTATAGTCGACGTAGACGCCATTGCCCCACCAGTTGTGCAAAATTTCGTGGGGGTAAGACGAGTGCAGAATAAAGGGCATGCGAATCACCCGGGGCCCCAGCAGGGTAAAAGAGGGCATGCCGTAGCCGGTCTCGGCGCGATTCTCCACCAGGGCGAACTTGGCGTAGGGATAGGGGCCTATCAACTGGTTGTAGAGATCGAGGTAGTGGGCCGTGACATCAAGATAGCGCCGGGCCAGCGCAGCGTCGGGCTGACGTAAAAAGGCCATGGCCGTCACCGGGCCAATCATCTCCTCGTATTCACTAAAACGGGCGGCAATAAGGTAGATCTCTTCCTGGGGATCCGGTGCCTGCCAGACAACCTGCGTGGCGGTCTCGCTGTACTGCCGTGACAGGCGGTGGCCCTGGCTCACGGCGCGCCAACCGGGAGGCATTGTCACACTCAGGTCAAAGGTCAGATAGTGTTCGGGAAAAAAGGGGTACCACAGCGTTCCCCCCTCCAGCACCACGCCCTCCGGGCTGATGGAACCCTGGGGCAGGCTGCCGCTGTAGCGAAACACCACGTCACCGGCGGAGGCCAGCGTCACCGCATAGCGCCTCAGCCCCCGCGACTTTTCCTCTGCCAGCGACACCAATGACGCACCTTCGACCTGGAGCTGCAAACCGGCACTGAGATAGAACTCAAAGCGGCCCCGACGAGGAAAGGTAATGGTATCCACCACATCAAGGCGTTGCTCCGCCGGTTGCAAAGTGACCTGCAGGTGATGATGCAACGGCGCGGCGGCCATAACGCTCCCTCCCAGCACCAGCAAGCAGACGCCCACAATCCCTTTTATCCACATCATCCAGCCTCCACAGCAGGTCAAATCAAACAAGCAAAGTCAGTCGATCACAAGATAAGCAGAGTGACCTAAGTGCTTACCTATACTCCCCACGTAAAATGGTACATACTCAAACAGAAAACACAGACAAACATAAAGGGCATACACACCATGCTATTTTCGCGTAAGCGGGCACAGCGCGCGGACACGCCACCTCAAGGAAACGAGGCAGCACCACTCATGGAATGGCGGGATCAATTCTCAGTCGGGATCCCCAGCGTCGACCGTCAACACAAGGTACTCATCAAGTACATCAACCAGCTCCACATCGCCTCTCAGCGAGAAGACGGCGGCGCATTGGAGGTAGGGCATATTCTTGGCGGCCTGATCAGCTACACCAAGGTCCACTTCGCTTACGAAGAGATGATGTTCCGAACCTACCAATACCCCGAAACCGATGACCATATGCTCTCTCACCAGCGCGTGCTGGAGAAGGTCGCCTGGTATAAGCGCCGCTTCGACAACCAGGAGACCGGCATCGCCAAAGAATTGCTGGATCTCCTCATCTACTGGCTCAACCACCACATCCTCCAGGAAGACATGGCCTACTCCCAGTACCTGATCAAAAAAGGTGCGCGCTAGGCGGTGGGTTGCTCAGGCCCCCAACTCATCCAGGCTGCGCACCTCCGGCCGGTGCAGCAGCCAGGGCTCGATGGCGGAGAGAAACTCGGTTTCTGCCCGGGACGAAAAGTACCACTCGTGGTGGCCACGAGACACCCACTCCTGATAGATCAGCAAACTCCCCGGATCTGATTCATCCCCGTAAATATCAAACGCCTTGCAACCCGGATAGGCTCGACTCTCATGCGCCTTCTGATCAAGTAATTCCACCAGCTCATCGACCCGAGCCGGCGACACGACCAATTTAATGGTAACGATAACGGACATTCCTCCCCTCCTCTCTTATGCAGCCCCTCACGGAACAATATAGTGTCTTCCCGTCCAAACGACCAGCCAGGGACGGAGAGGGGCGGCACCGCGGCCACTGGAGAATTCATTGCTAAGCGCACCACTCTTCCCTATAGTTCCTCTCAAATTCAAACTGTTGAGAGAAGAGCACCGATGACAACCCCGGCTGGCCGCGAATTCATCCCTTTATCCATGGCTGTACTGACGATCTCAGATACGCGTAACGAGGAGACGGACAAATCAGGTGGCTATTTGGCAACGACGCTTCAGGAGGCGGGTCACTCGCTGGCCGACAAAGTGATTGTGAAGGATGACCTGTACCGCATCCGGGCACAGGTGGCGCAGTGGATTGCTGATGAAGATATCCAGGTGGTGATCACCACCGGAGGTACGGGCTTCTCCCAACGCGACGTCACGCCGGAAGCTGTTACACCACTGCTGGACAAAGAGATTCCCGGCTTCGGTGAGCTTTTCCGTATGCTGTCGTTCGACCAGATTGGCGCCTCGACCATACAATCGCGCGCCGTGGGCGGGCTGGCCAACAAAACCTTTGTCTTCGCCCTGCCCGGCTCGGCCAACGCCTGCAAAACCGGCTGGGAGCTGATTCTGCGAGACCAGCTCAACTACACCCACAAGCCCTGCAATTTCGTTGAGCTGATGCCCAGCATCACCCAGCAGTGGGCGGAGAGACTAGGAAAATAGCCAGCCCATCAGCCAAAGTGGCAGACGTAATCGAGCAGGGTATCCACCTCAATATCGAAATGGGAGTTGGCGGGCACATCAAAGCATTCGCCCGCTGAGTAGGTCACCCAGTCCTGACTGTCTGCCAGCTTCACCCGACAACTGCCCTGAGTCACCTCCATGATTTCCGGGGCCTCGGTGGAAAAATGGTAGGTGCCGGCCAGCATGATGCCCAGCGTCTTCATCTCACCCTCTGCGGTAATCACAGAGCGGCTGGTCACTTTGCCGTCATGGTAGACGTTGGCTTTTTGCCTGATGGTTGAATTCTTGTATTCCATTTTGCCCTCTCCAGATAGACAGAAAGGCCCGAGCCAGACAGCGACTCAGGCCTCAAACGTAAGCCCAACAGGTGGTTAAGCCCTACTTGCCAGCGCGATTGCGGGCAGCGATACGCAGACGCAGGGCATTCAACTTGATAAAACCGTCGGCATCCTTCTGATCGTAAGCACCGGCATCATCCTCAAACGTAGCGATACTTTCGTCGAAAAGTGAGTCGGTGTCAGAGTTTCGCCCCACAACAATCACGTTCCCCTTGTAGAGTTTCAGGTGAACTTTGCCGTTGACGGTCTCCTGCGAAGCATCGATGGCCGCTTGCAGCATCTTGCGCTCGGGAGACCACCAGTAGCCGTTGTAGATCAACTTGGCGTAGCGGGGCATTAACTCATCCTTCAGATGGGTCGCCTCGCGATCCAGGGTGATGGACTCCACGGCCCGATGAGCCTTGAGCATGATGGTGCCGGCAGGCGTCTCATAACAGCCGCGCGACTTCATGCCCACGTAGCGGTTTTCCATAATGTCAGCACGGCCAATGCCGTTGTCGCCCCCCAATTTGTTGAGGTGCACCATCACCTGGGCCGGCGTCATCCTTTTACCATCAATGGCGACAACATCCCCCTTTTCGAAATCCAGCGTAATGTAGGTGGCCTGATCCGGCGCATCCTCGGGGGCTACCGTCCAGCGCCACATATCCGCCTCAGGCTCGGCCCAGGGGTCCTCCAGCAGATCCCCCTCGTAGGAGATATGCAGCAGGTTGGCATCCATCGAATAGGGCGATTTAGTCCCGCGCTTCTGCTCCACGGGAATTCCGTGGGTCTGGGCGTACTTCATCAGCGAGTCGCGAGAGCTGAGATCCCACTCACGCCAGGGAGCAATCACTTTTACCCCCGGCTTCAGGGCGTAGGCCCCCAGCTCAAAGCGTATCTGGTCATTGCCCTTGCCTGTGGCACCATGGGAAATGGCGTCGGCCCCCGTCTCGTTGGCAATCTCCACCAGGCGCTTGGCAATCAGCGGCCGGGCGATGGAGGTGCCGAGCAGGTACTCACCTTCGTAGATAGCGTTGGCGCGGAACATGGGGAAGACGAAATCACGGGCGAACTCTTCGCACAGATCGTCGATGTAGATCTCCTTGATGCCCATCGCTGCGGCTTTGGCGCGGGCAGGTTCCACCTCTTCACCCTGGCCAATATCTGCAGTGAACGTCACCACCTCGCACTGATACTCCTCTTGCAACCATTTGACGATAATGGAGGTATCAAGGCCCCCGGAGTAGGCCAGAACCACTTTTTTTACGGAAGGATGCGACATTGTTTTCAGATCTCACATGGAATTTCATAGACAGGGGCGCGATTATAACGGAAAGCACTGCCGAGACGGAATCTGATAACCTACGGCCACGATTTCGCTGACACACCGCCGAGGCAAACCACCATGACCCACCGCAAGCGCTGCCCATGGGCGGGGAAGGACCCGCTCTACTGCGCCTACCACGACGATGAATGGGGCGTGCCCAGTGAGGATGATCGCCATCTGTTCGAGATGCTGATCCTCGAAGGTGCCCAGGCCGGCCTGAGCTGGATCACCATATTGAAAAAGCGAGAAAACTATCGCCAGGCCTTCGACCATTTCGATGCCGAAAAAATCGCCCGCTACGACCAGCGCAAAATCGATGAACTACTACACAATGCCGGTATTGTCCGTAATAAACTGAAAATCAACGCCGCCCTTGAAAACGCCAGGCAGTACTTGAACATCGTCGAAGAGTACGGCAGTTTCAGTGACTACATCTGGCAGTTCACCGGCGGTCAGCCCACGATCAATCACTGGCCGACACTCAAACAGGTGCCTGTGACCACCCGGGAGTCTGACGCCATGAGCAAGGCACTGAAAAAGCGCGGATTCAAATTCGTGGGCTCCACCACCTGCTACGCCTATATGCAGGCGGTGGGTATGGTAAATGACCATGTGACCGACTGCTTCCGACACCCATCAACCCCCAACACGTAAATCATCATGACCACCTACAAAGCCACAGGCGTTCGCATTCCTCTTCGTGCAACAAAAAACAGCAGTGCCTCTGACGCACTGCCACAACGAGGCAAAATCAGCTTCGACGACAAAGAGATCGAATTCAAACAGTGGCACATTGACACCAGGCGCATCCAGTCCGCCTATTACAAGCGCATCCGTATTCTGATCTTCTGCTATCACCAGCTGCATGTGAATGACGAAGACTACAGCTATACATTCAACCTGCCGGCCAAAGCGGTAAAAAAGGGCTTTCCGTTCAAACACGACACGGTGATCGACAACAAAATCGCATTAAACCTTATTTTAATTGCACTATTTGGCGGCCTGGGCAGTTACCTTGCGTTCGCTTAACCCCAGATTCCGAGCGGTCTAATTCCATTAGACCACACCCTCGACTCGCTATAGAATTCGCCCCCTGACAGATAGCAACAGCAACCTGCGCGGGCCCTGTTCCCGCCCAACGCATTCCCCGGCCGGCCCTCAAAAGGGGAAGGTCAAGAAACAGTTTCACGGAGTTTTTTAGACATGAGTTCCCCCGCCCCCTGTTTACGAGATCGCTTTGTTGCCATACGCAGCAATAAGGCGTTCGAAATCACGGTCATCGCCATCATCATTCTCTCAGCCATGCTGATCGGCGCGACCACCTACGACATCGATCCTTTTTGGATGGACGTGCTGAAGATCTTTGATACTGCCGTCACCCTGTTCTTCCTCGCCGAAGTGCTGATCCGCATCGCGGCGGAAGAGAAGATACGCCACTTTTTCAAAAGCGGCTGGAACATATTTGATTTCGTCATTGTCACCGTCAGCCTCATTCCCATCGACGAAAGCCAAATGGTGCTGCTGGCAAGACTGCTGCGCATCTTCCGCGTACTGCGTTTGATCTCCATCATCCCTGAACTGCGCATCCTCATGAACGCACTGATCAAGGCCGTCCCCCGGATCGGCTACGTCGCGCTGCTGATGTTTATCATCTTCTACGTCTACGCGGCCTTTGGCAGCTTCTTCTTCGAAAAGATAAACCCTGAACTGTGGGGCGACATCAGCATCGCCATGCTCACCCTCTTTCGCATTGCCACCTTTGAAGACTGGACCGATGTCATGTATGAAACCATGACCGTCTATCCCTTCAGCTGGGTGTTCTACCTCACCTTTATCTTCCTCACTGCTTTTGTCTTTCTGAATATGATGATCGGCGTTGTTCTGGACGTAATGCAAAAAGAGCACGAAAAGTACGACCAGGAGACAGGTGAAGGCGAGGCAGGAGAGGTGCACTGGATCAAGGAGCACACAGAGACAATGGAACAGCGACTGGTGAGAATGGAAACCATGCTCGAGACACTGGTAAACGAGAAAAGACGCGCTAATTGAGCATTGGCGATCCCTCCGGTTTCAGCACTACACCCTCTGTGTCACCCACCATCTCCGGCACAGCCGTGGCGAGCGTACCTGAGCCTGAAACCTTTTTGCTTCTGGGTGCCGGCGTGTTTGCCATGAGCCTGGTGAGCAGAAGAAGAAAAGCCAGCCGCAAGTCGTAACTGACAGCATAGGCAGTACAAAAAGCCCCCGTCTGTTATTTCACAGACAGGGGCTTTTTTCGATCTCCCCATTGAGCAGGCCATCAGGGCTTGCCTTCATCAATGAAATGGCGACAGAACAGTGTGCTGGAGGCACTGACAGGGAGACGACCTGTCCGGTGGACACAGGGCACGAGCACGTCATAAAACTTTACACACCACTCAGAGCATGGGCAATTATTCCCATAAAAAACAACCAACTAAGCGGATGGCCCAATTACTGCTATGTAAGCAAGGAACAATAATAAAACCACACAGAAGGATGTATATCACCATGAAAGATATCTTCAACGAAAAGACATTTCGTAATGCTCTACTGCCATTGGTGCTACTCAGCGTCTCGGCCGGGGCCA
>JALTMR010000125.1 GCA_027001525.1 Gammaproteobacteria bacterium | reverse complement strand
CTGAGGGCCACGCCTTCCGCGCCGACGAGTTGCAGGCCATGCTCGATCTGGCCAGACACGGCATCGACCAGTTGGTGGAAAAACAAGCAGCAGCACTGGCTGAATAGACCATGAGCAGACAGATTGTCCTCGCCACAGGCAACCCCGGCAAAGTACGCGAGATGGGCGACATCCTCGCCCCTTTCGCTCTCCAGATCGTGCCGCAGTCAGAGTTCGACGTGCCCGAGGCCGACGAAACGGGTCTCACCTTCGTCGAAAACGCCATCCTCAAAGCGCGCAACGCCGCCGCCCACACCGGCCTGCCCGCCATCGCCGACGACTCGGGGCTGGAGGTGGACTTTCTCAAAGGCGCACCGGGCATCTACTCCTCACGCTTCGCCGGCGCAGACGCCTCAAGCGAGGACAATCTCATCAAACTGCTCAACGACATGAAGGGGGTGCCAGAGGCCCGGCGCACGGCACGTTTCCAGTGTCTGATGGTCTACATGGCCCACGCAACCGACCCCACCCCGCTGATCTGCCAGGGCACCTGGGAGGGACGGATTCTGTTTGAGCCGCAGGGTGACAACGGCTTCGGCTACGACCCCGTGTTCTACGTCCCCGACCACGACTGCGCCTCGGCCCAACTGAGCAAAGAGGTCAAAAACCGGCTCAGCCATCGGGGTCAGGCGCTGAGAAAGCTGGTGGAAGCGCTGAAAAAGCCGTAGTTCAAACCGGGTACATCGACACATCGCCGGGGTCAGCGCAGCTCAACCGCACTGACCCCAATCCGTTATATCCCCCAGCGCGGGCCGCTGTTATCCGGCACTGTTTTGCTTTACCTTACGAGCCATTACGCTCTCTAAAGTGGTTGTTATTTTAGGTCTCAATATGAAAGCTCCAGAACTGCTCTCCCCCGCCGGCACCCTGAAAAACATGCGCTACGCCTACGCCTTCGGGGCAGACGCCGTCTACGCGGGCCAGCCCCGTTACAGCCTGCGGGCACGCAACAACGATTTCGATCTGGAGAACCTCGGCATCGGCATCAAAGAAGCTCACGCCCAGGGCAAAAAGCTCTTCGTCGCCAGCAACCTGATGCCCCACAACCGCAAGGTGGACACCTATCTGGCCGACATGGAGCCGGTCATCGCCCTGCAACCCGACGCCCTGATTATGGCCGACCCCGGCCTCATCATGATGGTGCGGGAGCAGTGGCCTGAGATGCCGGTACATCTGTCAGTGCAGGCCAACACGGTTAACTTTGCCGCGGTGAAGTTCTGGCAGTCCATGGGGCTGGAGCGGGTGATTCTGTCGCGCGAGCTGTCCCTGGATGAGATCGAGGAGATCCGCCAGCGCTGCCCCGATATGGAGCTGGAGGTGTTCGTCCACGGTGCGCTGTGCATCGCCTACTCGGGCCGCTGCCTGCTGTCGGGCTACTTCAACCACCGCGACCCCAACCAGGGCACCTGCACCAACGCCTGTCGCTGGGAATACGGCATTGCCAACACCAAAGAGACCGACAGCGGTGACGTGCAGAAGATCAACTTCGACGGCATGGCCGCCATGTCCAGTTCGGGCCTGTCCGACTGCGGCGATATTGCGCGCCACCCGCTGGCGGATCGCACCTACCTGATCGAAGAGAAAAACCGCCCTGGCGACCACATGCCCATCCTCGAAGATGAGCACGGCACCTACATCATGAACTCCAAGGATCTGCGCGCGGTAGAACACGTTCAGCGCCTGGTGAAGATCGGCGTCGATTCGCTGAAGATCGAGGGGCGCACCAAATCGCACTACTACGCCGCCCGCACGGCGCAAGTCTACCGCCAGGCCATCGACGATGCCGTGGCGGGCCGTCCCTTTGACCCCACCCTGATCAGCACGCTGGAAAATTTAGCCAATCGCGGTTACACCGACGGTTTCTACCAACGCCACCACAGCCAGGACCACCAGAACTATATTGCCGGCTACTCCATGGCCAACCAGCAGCAATTTTGCGGCGAGATCACCGGCTACAACAGCGCCACGGGCATGGCGGACGTTGACGTTAAAAACCGCTTCCGCGTCGGGGACGAACTGGAAGTGATACTCCCCGGCGGCAACCACAGCATCACTCTGGATCGTATCGAAAGCAGCGAGGGCGAGCCCATGGAGGTTGCGCCGGGCGGAGGTTACCGGGTACGCATCCCGCTGGATAAAGCGTACGCCGAGCGTGGTGCAAAATATGGTTTAATCACCAGAAAGCTGGCCGAACCCATGCGCAGCTAGAAAAAATAAAAACAGATAAGAGACAAAAAACAGATTAAGCCCGAGACTTAATCTGTGTACTCATCACAACCACTTTCACTCCAGGCCGATTGACGAGCCTCGATAATCTTCATCTGACCCGCAGAGAAACTGTTCTCCAGCTTGCGACTATAAAGCTGCGCCAACGGGTGGCCACCCAAATCCACCGCCTGGCGATACCAGACATAGGCCTCCAGAATAAAGTGCTGCTCGGTAAACGGCAGGTAGTCCACCGTAACCGCCTCCAGCTGGCGTCCCATCTCGTAGATGGCATCGATATGGCCCTGCTTGCCCGCCTTGCACATCCAGTACAGCGCCTTGCTGGTGTCGTAGCCGGCAGCGTAACCGCAGCAGTAGGACTTGCCCAGCTTGAACTGCGCCTCCGCATCTCCCTGCTCTGCCGCTGCCAGCCACTCACCCCGCAACTCCACGGGGTAGTTCTCCGACGCCTGCGCTGAACCCAGCAACAAGGCAACACACCCGCCCAACATTAAAAATTTTATCCGCATACCACCCCCGACCTCGATTCGTTGTCCCGTGCTTGTGTTTATACCAAAGCAACCCGTCGATCGCTAATCAGAACATCCCCCTAACTAATCGCCCGCAGGTAGATCAGGGTGTTTAGCAGGTAGTGCAGGCGCGCCTTTTCCAGCAATCCGCCAAAGGAGAGTTTGCGTTTGGCATCGATGATGATGGAATCAGCGCAGATGTTATGAGGATAAAACCTGGGTTCAGGTTTGTCTTCACGGATGGTGTTGACATCTCCCCAGTCAAAACGACGCGTCCAGCCATATCGGCCGACACCGATGAAGATGCGCCCCCGACCCTGGCGGATAGTGATCTCTACCCGTCCCACGACGGTCATGAGAGCGTAGCTGGTGAAGAAAAAGCCCGAGAAAAGAAAGGGCAGCCCCAATATCGATCTCAGCGGCTCGAACTCCCAGGCCAGCAGCTGCGGCAGGTAGATCGTGCCCAGGCTGCCGCCGGTGTAGATCAGCGCAAACGGCACCGCCATCAGCGCCATAATGGAGCGGGTGGACGCGCCCATGCGCACCTCGTCACCCCGGATGTCAAACCACGCCCCGCTGGGGGGCTGATTGGGGTTGAAGTGATGGCCGCTGACTGAGGGTAAAACGGAGGAGACATCAAAGCTGCGCTGGCAGTGCGGACAGGTGGCACGATCTGCGACGATATCGACCGCCTCGGCCGGCACCTTCTCTTCACACTTGGGGCAGTAGACGGGCATTGTGCACCTCCTTCTTCACACGCTGAACTTACTCCTGAATCCGTATCGTCAGGGTAGGTGCAGGTTACTTCTTTAGCCACACACTCTTTTGCATCGTAATGTAGAGGCTTTCAACTTTCTCCCGCGCCCAGGGGGTTTTGCGGAGAAACTTCAGACTCGACTTGACGGAGGGATCACTCTGAAAGCATCGGATGTTGATACGCTTGCCCAGCTCTTCCCAACCGTAATGCGCCACCAGTGTATTGACGATGGCCTCCAGCGTCACGCCGTGGAGCGGATTATTGGCTTGTGGGTTCGTCATGGCAACTACTCGGACTTGCCCGGCCTGGCAGCGGGCTTACGACGCTTGCCGATATTCTGCTTTACCCGTTTGCGCTGTTTGGTTTTTTTAGCCGCCGTCTTTTTCTTGTCTTTACTCTTTTTGCTTTTAGCGGCCTGACCCGAAGCTCGCAGTTTTTTCGGTCCGGTGTAATTTGCCTTCAAACCACTGATCACCCGGGGCTCGAAGCGGTGTTTCAAATAACGTTCAATGCTGGCCTTCAAATTCCATTCGGTGGATTTGATCAGCGTCACCGCTAACCCCTCTTTTTCACCCCGCCCGGTGCGACCAATGCGGTGGACGTAGTCATCGCCACGGCGCGCCATTTCGAAGTTGATCACCAGATCAACGCCATCGATGTCCAGCCCCCGAGCAGCCAAATCGGTGGCAATCAACACATTGACCTTACCCTCTCGCAGCAGCGCCATCACCCGGTTGCGCTTTACCTGGTCCACTTCGCCGTGCAGCACCGCCACCCGCAGCTTCATGCGGATAAAATCACCACTGAGCTTGTCCGCGTGGGCCCGGCTGTTGACGAAAATCAACGCTTTTTCATAGTCCTCGTTGGCCAACAACCAGCGCACCAGCTTTTGCTTGTGCTCATCGTCATCCGCCAGCACCACCTGCTCGCGGATATTGGAGTGCGCCGAACGGCCGCCGCTCACCTCCACCACTTCAGGCTCGCGCAGCACCTTCCTGGCCACAAAGGGTAGCCATTTGTTGTTGAGCGTGGCAGAGAAGAGCAAGGTCTGGCGCTGGGGGCTTGCGGCATCGACAATCTTCAACACCTGATCGCTAAAACCCAGGTCCAGCATGCGGTCCGCCTCATCCAGCACCAGCACCTCCAGCGCAGAGAAATCGACCAGGCCATGATCCAGGTGCTCAACCAGACGCCCCGTGGTGGCGATCACAATGGCGGGGTTGTTCTCCTCCAACTGCTGCGCCTGGGCGTCAAAGTCTTCCCCCCCGCACACCAGTGCCGCCTCCAGGCGGGTGTACTTCATCAGCGCCTGACAATGTTCAAACACCTGTTGTGCCAGCTCACGGGTGGGCAACAGCACCAGGGCACGGCAACCGGCGTCAGGGCTGGCCTTGGAGAGCAGCTGATGCAGCAGGGGAAGCAGGTAGGCCACCGTCTTGCCGCTGCCCGTTTCGGCACAAACCTGGAGATCAAGCCCCTCCAGAGCCAGCGGAATCGTCTGCTCCTGCACGGGGGTGGGCTGACGATAGTTCAGATCCGCTAGGGCTTTAACAAGAAGACGGTGAAGAGAGAGGTGAGAGAACAACGGCGAATCCCCGCAAGAAAAAGTGGCCGTATTTTAACAGAGATGGGCCTCAACGTTTTGACCGCCGCACCTGGCAGCAAGTGATATAGCGCGAAACAGCCTCCTAAGGTTTAGCGCACTGATAAACATCAAACTTGCGCTGACCATCGTGCACTTCGGAGACCGGCACCACCACATCCCCTTTCATCTGCGCCGCCTGATTGCGGGCCAATGCCTCCAACTCCCCCGCCACCTTGTTTTTACCACGCTCCAGCAACACCTTGGCCACTACGCCGACCGTGGTGCTACCCACCTTTTTGCACGCCTTGACCACGTCGGCAGAGGGCACCACCCGCACAGTCTCGCCTTCGGGGGAGACCTTGACGTAGGTACACCCTCCCAGACCCAACAACAGCACCCATGGCAAAACTATTTTTTTCATCACACTCAGTTCCTGATTAAAAGGGTTGTTAATATCGACTGACCACACTTCAGATCACGCCCCCACGACGCCGGCAAACACTACTTGAAGCCGCGCTCCTCTCGTATGCGCTCATAGGCCGTGCGAATTTCATGGGTTTTCTCTTCCGCCAGCTTCATCATCTCTTTGGGCAGCCCTTTGGCTTGCAGCTTGTCGGGGTGGTGCTGGCTCATCAGGCGGCGATAGGCTTTTTTGACCTCGGTATCGGTAGCCGATTCCTCGATGTCCAGAATGGTGTAGGCATCCGCCATGGACACACCGCTGGTGCGGCCCGGTTGCTGGGCATGGCGATGCGCCTGAATCATGGCATCAAGGCGGTTAAACTCTGCTTCGGTAAAGCCGAGGGCTTCGCAGACTTTCAGCAAAATCCCCCGCTCCACCGCCGCGAGTGCACCGTCGGCATAGGCCGCGCCAAGCTGGATTTCGACAAACATCTGGGCCAGGTTGCGGTGGCTCAGCGCCACCTGGCGCAGGGTGCGCAGGGTGTCGTCCAGATCAAACTCCGGGGCTTTGCCCTGGCCAAACAGCGCCATCGCCTCGCGGGTGGCCGCTTCGCTGAGGTTCATCTGCTGCATCACCTGGCGCGCCAGACGAATCTCCTGCTCCGAGACGTGGCCATCGGCCTTGGCCAGATGCCCCATCACCAAAAAGGTCGATTCGAAAAAGGCCTTCTGCACCTTTTCCTGATGTTTGATGACCGTGCGCTTGAGCAGCACCAGTAGAAAACGGGGCAGACGGCGATCGATCTGGTGACCCAGGAACAGGCCGATCAGCAACCCCCAGAAGCCCCACACCAGGTACCCCACGATCCCACCGATGATCTTGCCCATTACCGCTCCTAATTCAAACCGAGGTCCGGCCCTTCGCCGGCCGCCTATTAAACCACATTGATCGATAAAAGCTGAGCGCAGAACGGCCCATCAGTGCCACCCCAAACGCCGCTAAAAGGGAGCGGGAACACGGAAGATCAACCGCTGGGCACTGACCGGGTGGGTAAAGCCAAGACACTCGGCATGGAGGCGCAGACGGCCATCGCCGTCGCCATAAAGTTCATCCCCCTTGATGGGGGCATTCAGGCCCTGGGGATGAGCGGCATGGAGGCGCAGCTGATGGGTGCGGCCGGTCACCGGATAGAGATGGACCCGAGTACTCCCTTCACCACGCATCACCACCTGCCAACGGGTCTGCGCAGCTTTGCCGTAACAATGACAGACCAGCTGCCGCGGCCGATCATCAAGATCGACCCGTAACGGCAACGACACAAGGCCTTCATCCACCCCTTCGGGCAGCACCTGCGACAAAATGGCGACATAGCGCTTGTGGATCGTGCGCTGAATAAACTGCTTTTGCAGCGCTTTGTGGATCGAGGCGCATTTGGCCACCAGCAACAGGCCGGAGGTAGACAGGTCCAGCCGATGCACCAGGAGTGGGCCGCTGGCATCGGGGTAACGCTGCTGCATTCGTCGCAACACAGAATCCGTGACCTCCCGGCCCGGCACGGAGAGCAGACCGTAGGGTTTGTTGACGACAACAAGGTGTTCGTCTTCGTAAACCACGGCGAGCGCACTGGCATCGACCCCCTCACCCAGCGCCGGCGCTGGGTGAGGGGGTCGATGCCAGTGCGCTCGCCG
>JALTMR010000124.1 GCA_027001525.1 Gammaproteobacteria bacterium | reverse complement strand
CCCTCCGGCAAACACAACATCCTGCTTGCCGAACTGGATCTGCTCCATGGCGTTACCTATGCAGTGGGCACTGGTGGAACAGGCTGAACTCATGGAGTAATTCACGCCCTTGATCTTGAAGGCAGTAGCCAGGTTAGCGGAGGTAGTGCTGCCCATGGTCTTGGGCACCATGTAGGGGCCGATGCGACGAATGCCCTTGCTGCGCAAAATATCTGCCGCGGCAACGGTATTGGCGTGCGAAGCCCCGCCGGAACCGACCACCAGGCCGGTGCGAGGGTTGGAAATCTGCGCTTCTGTCAAACCAGAATCTTCAATGGCCTGCTGCATGGCAATGTAGTTATAGGCAGCGGCATCACCCATAAAACGGCGAATTTTACGCTCGATCAGAGACTCGACATCAATGTTGATGGAGCCATGCACACAAGAGCGAAAACCCAGCTCCGCATACTCCTCGCTCCGTTCAATGCCCGAGCGACCCGCCTTGAGTGATTCAAGCACCTCGTCCTGGTTATTACCAATACTGGAAACGATTCCAAGTCCTGTGACAACAACACGCTTCACTGAGAGCCCCCTTACATATTCTCTGTGGAAGTGAACAGACCAACACGCAGATCTTTCGCGGTGTAAATGACTTTGCCATCGACTTCCATCTCTGCGTCAGCCACACCCATGTACAACTTGCGCATAATCACCCGGCTCATGTCGATGCGGTAAGTCACCAGTTTTTTATCTGGCGTGACCTGTCCGCGAAAGGCAACTTCACCCACACCCAGTGCCCGACCACGGCCCGGGCCACCGCGCCAGCCAAGGTAGAAGCCGATCAGCTGCCACATGGCATCCAGCCCGAGGCAACCGGGCATCACCGGGTCACCCTGGAAATGGCAGTCAAAAAACCACATATCAGGGGTCACGTCCAATTCGGCAATAATCTGGCCTTTGCCGTGAGGGCCACCCTCAGCGTTGATGGAGGTGATGCGGTCGAACATCAGCATGGGCGGCAGAGGCAGCTGGGCATTACCTTCGCCAAACAGTTCACCACGCCCACAAGTGAGCAGCTCCTCGCGCGTATAACTATTTTGTGTTTGCATAACTCTCTGTTTGATAATGCTTTAATTGTTGGCTAAAGACATGACAACAGGCCGCCACGAAGCTTTTAGCAGCTCCTTCGACGTCAACAACAGACCCCATGTCCAACGCTTGGGTTGAAAATAACTGGCGAATGATACCAGAAATATGCAACAAATCTCGCTAAAAGAGAGAAACCACCCGGAAACACCCCTCCTGCACTACACCGGCCGAATCTCCGTCACCACGGCGTTGTCACTCCCGCACTGCCAGCGAATGTCGAGATCATAAAGCCTCAGTGCAAACGACTTCCCCTGGTCACGCTGTTTGAGATAGGCGGGGCGCGGATCAAGGCCGATCACCCCCTCGATCAATGCCCTCAACCCGGGCCAGCGCTGCTCCCAGCGATGCAGTTCTGCGGTGGCGTTTTCACTGAATACCACCCGCAGCTGCTGCGCCGGTGCCTCGCGGGCAAAACCGGCACGGGCATCAGGGATAGCATCAACATAGGGAATGTACGGCTTCACATCCAGCACCGGCGTGCCCTCCACCAGATCGATCCCCTCCAGGTGCAGAGTCACCTTGTCGCCAACGCGCTCCACCCGCTCTAACGCCACCACCGAAAGCCCCAAC
>JALTMR010000123.1 GCA_027001525.1 Gammaproteobacteria bacterium | reverse complement strand
CCGAACAGCTCCGCCATCACCGTGCTGGCCGGCACGCCCCGCACCAGCGCATGAACATGTTCGCGATAGGTGGAGACGACATAATCCGCCGGTTCCGCCGCGTGCAGCACACCAACGCCCACAGCCTCTTCACCGGGATAGAGATGCAGAAAACCGGCAATATCACCCTGCGCATACGCCTGCGCCGCCCGCTCTTCAAAGGCACGCGCCAGCAACATATCGCGCAGCATCTTCTTCAATAGATCCGACTCCATCTGCACACACCTCCCCGCCATCCACAACACTCCCGACACCATAAAGCAAGGCCTGACGGGCTTCAGTAACCTAAGTTGCAGTCGGGGTGTTTTATTAACCCGGCCACGATATAGATCATGGCCGGGTTAATAGTCGACGGGGTGGGCTAACTGCGCACGGGTGTGGCGGGCGATGACCTGCTCTTCATCGGTGGCGATGACGCAGATAGGCAGACGCGCACCGGGGGCACTGATCAGGTGTTCATTGGCGCGGTTTTTTTCATCATCCAGTTCAATGCCCAGCCAACCCAATGTATCGCAAATGGCCGCCCGGACGATGGGGGCGTGTTCGCCGATGCCGGCGGTGAACACCAGGGCATCGAGGCCGCCCAGCACAGCGGTCAGTGAGCCGATGGCGCGGCGACAGTGGTGAACAAAGTAGTCGATGGCCTGCTGCGCCTGAGGCCGCTGATCGGTCATCAGTTGGCGCATGTCAGCGCTGGATTCTGACAGGGCCAGCAGCCCCGACTGGTGGTTGAGCAGCTCCTCTAGCGCTGCCACCGACAGGCCCTCATGGCGCAGCAGATAGAGCAGAACACCGGGGTCGATGGCACCGGGGCGGGTGGCCATGGGAAGGCCATCCAGCGGTGTGAAGCTCATGGTAGTGGCCCTGCTTTTACGCTTATGCAGCGCACAAAGACTGGCGCCGTGACCCAGGTGGGCGACAATCACTCGACCCTCGGCGACGTCACCGAGATAGTCGGGCAGCACACTGGCGATGTATTCGTAGGAGAGGCCGTGAAAGCCATAACGGCGGATGCCCCGCTCGCGGTATGGCCGGGGCAAGGCAATCAACTGCTCCACCAGCGGCATGCTGTGATGAAAGGCCGTGTCAAAACAGGCCACCTGGGGCAGCGTCGGGCGCTGCTGCCATAACGCCTCGATAGCGGCAAGGTTGTGGGGCATGTGCAGCGGTGCCAGGGGAGTGTAGTCACGCAGCCGGGCCAGGTGTTGTGCATCGAGGCGCAGTGGCCGGCTGAAGTGCTCCCCGCCATGCACCACCCTGTGGCCGGCGGCGACAAGAGTTATCTTCCGCTCAGGCCGGTCGAGCCAGTCGAGCAGACAGGCCATGGCCTGCGGGTGACCGTGCGCGGCCAGGGGGCGATCTTCCAGCAGAGCCTCCTTGTCGGCGAAGAGGCGAAAACGGGGCCTGCTTCCAAGGCCGTCGATGGCCCCGTGAAACAGGCGTGGAAGTTTGTCCGAGGCCGCTGACCAGCCATAAACAGCAAACTTGAGGCTCGACGAACCGGCGTTAAGCACCAAAATGGCAGGCGCTGCCATTTCGTTAGAGCTCAAAATGCGCTCCGTTAACCGGCATCTCAACCTGGGTGTTTTCCAGCAGGCCGGCAAAATGTTTCATCGCCTTCTCGTCGCCGTGAACCAGGAAGGTATGTTTCGGATTGCCCGTTT
>JALTMR010000122.1 GCA_027001525.1 Gammaproteobacteria bacterium | reverse complement strand
GGCTCTCGGTGCAGCAGTTTGAGCGGGCGAGGGCCCACCTCAACCCGGGGGGGGTGTTTGTGCAATGGTTGGCGCTGAACCAGTTTGACCCCACCACGCTGGCGGTGGTGTTGCGCAGTTTCAATCAGGTGTTTGATCACGGCGTGGTCTTCATCGAAGGCTTTCGCCTGGCACTGGTGGCGATTGATGCGCCCAGCGCCCAGGCCACGTTTGCCAATTTGGCGCGCATGGACGAACAGGCACAAGCCGCTGCCACCGGCCAGGAGGGGGGCTGGAGTTGGCTCGGGCGTTATTGGGGGCGTATCGAGGTGGGCCCGGGCCCGGTGCAGGACGAGTGGGCCCCGGTGATTGAATACCGCTTGCCCAAGGTGCGCTATGGCGGTGAGATGGATATGGTGCGTATGCAGCGTTGGTTGCTCTCCAAACGAATTGGCTTGAGCGCCGCCGTGCAGGTGTTCGGTGTGGCTGAGGCGCAGCGTGAAGCCTATGAGCGTGCCTTTGTGGGGACGGGTCTGGCCCATCGGGCATGGCTGGCCGAGTTTCTGGGCAAGCCTGGTGAAGCGCAGCGGTTGATGCGTCTGGCCCATCAGGCAAATCCTCAGGATCGCTGGATCAGCGGGGCAATCGCCGACCGGATGTTCGGCGGGCTGGAGCAGGTGGTGGCCCGGGGGGGCGACGGTCGCACGCTGTTGGAGGCCATTGTGCGGATGCACCCCGGACACATGGACAGCCTGAAGGCATTGTGGCAATTGGCACGGGATCGGGGGGATCACGCGGAGGCAGAGCGATTACGTCAAACCATTTCCCTCATCAGCCCCTTTGATTCCGCCTTGAAACCGCGCCTGACGCAGTGAGTGAAAATGAAATGAGTTCTCTAAACATGGTAGATTGTGGCGATGAGTAGGAATAAATCCCTGGGGCAGATTCCTGTGGTTGTGGAGCCTCTTAAACCAACGAAACGTTTGCATTGGCAACGCCGTGCATTTCAGATCTCGGTGCTCCTCCTGGCGGTATTGATTCCGGTTACCGGGGTGTTTCGCATTGACCCGATTCAGGGGGCCTTCATGGTGATGGGCCGGCAGATCTGGTTCTCGGACTTTTCCATCGTTTTCGGTTTGTGGATCGTCATCGCCTCGGCACTTGCCATGCTCTACTCTTTTGCCGGCACGGTATTTTGTGGTTGGGCCTGCCCTCAGAATACGCTGTCTGAATGGGCCAACCTGATGACATTCAAACTGCTGGGCAAGCGGGCGGAGCTGAGTCTGGATGGTACGCCCATGCAGATTGCACCGTCGAAAAACAACGTCTTGAACTGGCTGATTCTGGTTGTGCTGTGTGTGCTGGTGGCGGGGGTTATCTCATTGATCCCGTTGCTCTATTTTTACGAACCTTCGGCAGTGTGGAGCTTTATGACGTTTCGCCACGACTCGCGTCTGGCCCCCTCTCTGCACTGGATTTACACGGTTATCTTTCTTGTGGTGTTGATCGATATCACCATGATTCGCCACTTTATGTGCCGCTTCATGTGCATCTATAAGGTGTGGCAGCATACATTTAAAACACGCCATACACTGCACATCAATTACGACGCTACCCGCGCTGACGAGTGTGAAAAATGTAACTACTGCGAAAGCGCCTGCTTTCTCGGTATTGATCCGCGCAAAACCGATCTCTTTGATACCTGCATCAACTGCGGTGAGTGCGTGACGGCCTGCCATAATCTCCATGCTAAAAAGGGCAAGGGAACCAGCCTGCTTACCTTTGCTATGGGCGAACGCAGCTCCGACAATCAAAAAGAGTTCAAAACCAACCTCAACAGCCTGTTCGATCGCATCGGCTGGCTGGCACCGATTATGGCGTTTGGTGTGATTATGATGGGGTGGGGGTTGTGGAGTTACGAACGCTATCACGTTGCTGCTTATCGGGCGGATACGTTGCAGGGCGATCAGATTCTCGATTATCGGATCTCTGTGGCCAATAAATTTTATGAGCCTGCTGAAGTTGATCTCTCCATTGAGGGGTTGGATGAGGGCAGCTACACGCTGGCCAGCGATAAGGTGCTTTTTGACACAGCAGGACGTATTAACGTGGGCTTGAGTATGAGCCCCGATTTGCCAAAGGGGTTATACCCTTTTATTGTGCGGGCGCACACTGCGGACGGCTGGGAAAAGCAGTTCCGCCTCCATCATTTTTCAGCAGGGGGACGTGAAGATGAGCGATGAGAGAAACAAGCCACTACCGAGAGAGAAACTGACCGATATCAACAGCGAGTGGGGTCATAAACCGGAGGATCACTTTGGTTACGCCTCTGAGGAAGAGCGCTTGGCCAAGCGGGGAATGGAGGACTGGGAGCTGGTGAACTCCATTCCCGAATCCCAAAAGCCGGTGCCCAAATGGTTTTTTGGCGTAGTTCTGGTGGTATTGCTGGTGGCCATCGGCCTTAGCTTTCCCTTCTGGGGGGATCGCGCAGGTTACGAACGGGACTGGGTTAACTGGGGTTTTGTCGTTGCCATTGTCTACATTGGGGCCGCCTCCGTTTTCGTCTATTTCATGGTGAAAATGTATGGTTCAAAAATGGCGGGCCGTCTTGATTCTGATACGGCCAATGAAGAGAAGGTGGCTTCAGCGGTGGGGCATGATGCTGCATCGAAAAAATAGTTTGCCTGTTGTTGGTCTGGCGTTGCTGTTGACTCTTCAGGGCTGCGGGCCATCGGTTGGGGGTGAGGCAACGGCAAAACAGAAAATTATCGATCCGGCTTCAGCTGGTGCCAAGGTACTGGTGAAGTTCTGTTCTGATTGTCATGCTCCGCCACAGCCCGCAGTGCACCAGGCAAAAGAGTGGCCCAACGTGCTCTACCGTATGCAGGAGCGGCGGCGTATGAAGGCCTATGAACTGATGAGCGATGAGGAGTTGGCGGTATTGACTGACTATCTGGAACGACACGCGAAAGAAGGTGAGCAATGAGAGGATTAATGACAGCGGCGCTGGTGGGTTTGCTGTTGACGGCCTGCGGTGCACCACCTGAAGGAACACGGTTGCCAGCGCAGAAGTGGGACGACGTGATCTTTGAACTGGAGAGTCGTCCCATGCCGGTACAGGTCGGGATGAACGAACTTCTGGTTCTGGCGACAGAGGAGCGCGGCCGGCCGGTACACAACCTGCTGATTGATGTGCGCGCCAGCGATGATCTGGCTTGGCGACAGACCATTCAGGATGGTCTCAGCGGTGTCTATCGGCGGGCAATCAAAGTTCCCCCCGGGGCAAAGGGAATCTCATTGCGTATTAAACGTAAAATGTCCGAGGATCAGGTGGAGCTGTTTTTCCCCATTGAGTTAGCGAAATAAAAGTCGAGCCGTTCCGCATAAAAAAAGCCCCGTCAGGGGCTTTTTTTATAGTTCTGTCTATCAATCTCTCATCATAACTTTTTCAGTTACGAGCATCGATTTTCTGCTTCAATCGCTGGCTCTGTTTCCAGTGCCTTAGCAGCAGGATTTTGTCACCACCCCTTTCATCCGCGCAGTGGGGGCAGGTCAGGTGAGCCATGTAGAGTTCTTTGGGCATCTTGCCTGAGTCAAGCAGGCCGGCCTGCATCTCTCGTAACGTACTTTTGATTGTGCTGATGTTGCCGTGATGAAGCCTGGCCCTCACCGGGTAGGGATTGGGCATGCGGGTAATGTGGTGTGACGGTGAGTCAGGCTTGTTGATGGGGCTGATCACCTGGCCCCTGAACCAGCCCGTACGGGTGAGAAAAAAGCCTGGCCAGCGCTCTTCCAGCTCCAGCTGGTTGATAATGTGTTTGACTCTGTTCATGTAGAGGTCAAAGCCGATGGGCATGTGCAGAAATGTGGGCAGAGGGAAGGAGAGCACCGCCTCTCCCCCCAGGTCAATATCCTGGTCATCCCAGTCAGGAAAAGTCTCAGGGCAACCGCATTCCAGAGTCATTTTGCTATGGCCGCTTTGATCAGTGAGGTCAGTGCATTACCGAGAAACAGCCACAGGCCTGTTCCCATAATAGCCGCCGAGATCGCCGCCAGCGGCCCGTAGATGGCCTGGGCTTCCTCCATTCGGGCCGGGCCCGCGCCATCAAGTAGCAGCTCGCCCATCCAGGCACCAAAAATCATTAGTGTGGAGTAGAAGCAGAGAACGCCAATGACTGTGCCCCAGAAGGAGAGTGTCATCAAACGGGATGACCACACGGGACGGCCTGTGAGCTTGGGAATCAGGTAGTAGGAGAGGCCCATGAGGAACATCATCAGACCGCCAATGAGGTTGATGTGAGCATGGGCTAGCGGATCGATCAAATGCCCGGGGCCACCATAGGGGCTGCCAATAGAGTCGAGCCAAGCTCTGACAGGCGGATAGAGCTGCCATACGCCGTGCATGCTGCCGGCGAGGAAAAAGGAGAGTGAGGCGATGAAATACTTAAGTAAGTGACGGTGCTTTGTGTGCTCTTGCTGCATGAGCGAACTACCTTGCTGTTATTGCGGGAGACCAGTGAAGATAAGTCGGATTTCAGATTAAAAAAAACCCGGTCCAGCCGGGTTTTTTAACTACCAATTTAGCGGTGAGCTAAAGCAGTCAGTTATTTTTTGCTGATGCTGTCGATAGCCATGCCTGACATGGAAATAGTCAGAACAACACACAAGCCAAAAAACATGATTGCTGGTACAAGAACTTCGATTCCAATGGTACTAGATGCCATTATAAACTCCTCCCCGAGTATGGAAAATTCCCCAAATCGCCAGTTAAAGCGACCGCCCGAGTCTATTGAAAAATAGTTGAGTGCGCAAGTTTTTTGCTCTATTCAGGCAAGACGATTGCCTCTCCGCCGCCCCTGGGGTCACTGGCGGCGGAGAGTGTATTGCTGCGTTTGTTCCAGTGAACCGCCTGCATGTTGCCGTAACGGCGCGTCATGGGTTTGAGGTGGTGGCCCAGTTGTTGAAGTTCTTTTTGTAGTGATTCACTAAGTGCGTTGGGTTCGAACTGAATGGCATCGGGAAGAAACTGATGGTGGAAACGTGCCCGGCTGACCACATCGAGTACGGACTTGTCGGCAGAAAATTCCAGGATACCCAGCAGCACCATGGTGATGATGCGGCTGCCGCCCGGCGTGCCCAATACCGCGACACCCGCATCGGACTCCAGAAAGGTAGGCGTCATGCTGGACAGTGGGCGTTTGCCCGGCGCGATGGCATTGGCTTCTGCCCCCACCAGTCCGTAGGCGTTGGGAGTGCCGGGTTTGGCTGAGAAATCATCCATCTCATCGTTTAACAACACGCCGGTGCCTTTGGGCGTGAAGGCTGCGCCAAAGGGGTAGTTGATGCTCAGTGTGGCGGCGACACGGTTTCCTTCGCCGTCCATCACGGAGAAGTGCGTGGTGTGGTGGCCGCGCTGATTCAGGTGGTAGCCGGGCAGTTCCGCGCTGCGGGTGGCGCGGTCTGTGCGGATAGAGGCGCTGAGCCCGGCGGCGTAAAAGGGGTGGGTAAGGCGTTCGACGGGAATATCGATAAAGTCGGGATCGCCAAGGTATTGGGCCCTGTCGCGATAGGCGCGGCGCATGGCTTCAACAATCAGGTGGGTGTGGGTGGCTTCGGGCAGCTGTTCCAGAGGGTACTGCGCCAGCACATTAAGCATGGTGATCAGGGCGATACCCCCGGATGAAGGGGGGGCGGCTGAGGTGATGCGAGTGCCGTGGTACTCCCCTGTGACGGGTTGACGTTCAATAACCCGGTAATTTTTCAGATCCGCCTCACTCCAGATGCCGCCGGCACGGCGTACCTCTCGCACCAATGTTTGGGCGACAACGCCTTCGTAGAAACCGGCCCTGCCTTTTGCAGCCATCTGCTTGAGGGTATTGGCCAGATCTTTTTGAATGATTCGATAGCCCGGTTTGGGCAGTTGTCCGTTCTGGAGAAAGATGGCGGCGGTTTCCGGGTCTGACTGCATAACCTCGAGACGGAAGCGGGCGCGCTTGATGTAGTGTTCGTCGACTACAAAGCCCTTTTCTGCCGCCTGAATGGCAGGTGCGAGACTCTGGCGCAAGGGCAGGTTGCCGTATTTTTCAGCGATGTGGGCCAGTGCCGCGGGTTCGCCCGGGATAGCGGCAGCCAGGGGGCCGTTGAGCGACAGGTGGCCGATGGCGTTGCCCGCCTCATCCAGGTACATGTCCCGGTGAGCGGCGGCGGGGGCCTGTTCGCGGCCATCGATCATCACCTCAAAGCGGTCTTTGGCCCGGTGGAGCAGCCAGAACCCGCCGCCGCCCAGGCCCGAGCCGTAAGGTTCCACCACGGCCAGCGTTGCACTGATGGCCACGGCGGCGTCAAAAGCGTTGCCCCCTTGAGCCAGAATCTTCTGGCCGGCGGCAGTGGCTACAGGGTGGGCGGTGGCAATGGCGTGTGCGCCGGGCGCGGGATCGGCGGCAAAGCTGCTTGGGGTGAATAGCGTGATGAACGCTATCAGAAGAGAGATGCTTTTGGCGGCGTAAAAAAAAGCGCCGCGCAGTTGAAAATAATTTCTAACCATCTTGCGGCGCTCCTTGGGGAGTGTGAAGGGGATGTCAGCTGCTGGCGGCCTGGATTTTATCGTATTTGGCGCGCAGCTCTTCTTCCGTCTCTTCGTGATCCGGGTCTTTGGGAATGCAGTCAACGGGGCATACTTCCACGCACTGAGGCTCGTCGTAGTGGCCGACACACTCGGTGCACAGTTCCGGGTCGATCTCGTAGATTTCATCGCCCTGAGTAATCGCGCCATTGGGGCACTCTGGTTCGCAAACGTCGCAGTTAATGCATTCGTCGGTGATAATTAAAGCCATGCTTACACCCTCGAAAATCTATGAATAGAGAATAAATAAAAGTAAATCAATCCAAGCCCATGTTGTCTTTCATCGCCTGATGCACCTTGGGGTGAACGAAGGCCGAAATATCGCCCCCGAGGCTGGCCACTTCCTTTACCAGGGTGGAGGAGATGAAAGCATATTGTTCTGCGGGCATTAAAAACATTGTTTCGACATCCGGTGCCATCTTTCGGTTCATACTGGCGAGCTGAAATTCGTATTCGAAGTCAGACACAGCCCTTAGTCCTCTCAGAATGACTTTGGCATCTTTCTTTTTGGCGAAATCCACCAGCAGCGAATCGAAGCCGCAGACCTCGACATTATCCATGTCGGCCAGCACGGTGCGCGCCAGGTTGATGCGCTCGTCAATGCTAAACACTGACGAGCGCATCAACCT
>JALTMR010000121.1 GCA_027001525.1 Gammaproteobacteria bacterium | reverse complement strand
GTTTCCAGGTGGTGGGGTTGCTCTCCTGGCCGTAGACGGAGATGTGTTTTTTCTGTTCGTTGGCGTCGTAATGTTTTTCGGCGGCGTGGGCTTCGATGAACTTGTCGTTGGAGACAAAGAAACCACCAGCACCCATGGCCGGGTCATAGACGCGGCCGTTGTAGGGGGCGAGCATTTCGACTATCAGGGTAACGATGCTTTTGGGGGTGTAGTACTGGCCGCCCTGCTTGCCTTCCGCCAGGGCGAACTGGCCGAGAAAGTATTCGTAGACGTGACCGAGAATATCCTTGCTGTGCAGGTTCAGCTTTTGGCCGTTGTATTCGGGCTTGCTGAAGCTGGTGTCGGAGAATCTGTTGATCAATTCGGTGAGGTTGTGGTTATCCACCTAATACTGGCTGACACGGGGTAAAACGCCCTTGAGCTTGGGGTTGACCAGCTTGTCGTCGATCTTGAAGTTTTCGATGGATTCCAATGCGCTATCGACTAACCTGGAGACAGAAGTGATCTTAAAGCTCTTTCCGTCGTCTAGCTCAACTTCACTGCCTATGGGTAAGGCCGCAGTGCTTTTTATAAAGTCCCAACGCGCTTGCTTGGGCACCCAGAATACGTTCTTCTCCTGGTAATAGTCGTGCAGTTCCAGCTCGGCATTGACGGCTTCCTCATATTCTTCGTCACTGTCGTAATCGTCACGCGGCATGTGGTAGAGGTTGTCGTCGCCATTTTGATCGGGGGCACCCTCGGTGAACAGGTGGCGCAGTTCGGCCTGCCGCTCTTCAAAGGCATCGGAGACGTATTTGAGAAAAATAAGCCCCAGCACAACGTGCTTGTAGTTGGCTGCGTCCAGGTTGTTGCGCAGGCGATCGGCCGCTTTCCAGAGTTTGCCATCCAGTTCGTTCAGAAATTGCTGTTCTGCGTTGTCCATTCTCGTGCTCTGATTTTTTTAGTTTACTGTTGACTGAGTTAGCCCGGGCGCTGCCCTGTTCAGCCGCACACCGACGCGGCGAAGGCCGTGCATTAACGGCTGCCGAACAACAGGCCAAACGTGACTATATTTTCATCCTCGCTGTTGTCATAGAGCGCGTAGTAGCGTTTCCCCGTAACCATCAAAGCGAAGGTTTTTGTCAGGTGGGCGACCACCCCGACTTGCGGGTAGTAGGCGCTGATAAAGTCGCTGTTGTCACTATTGTAACCAAGCAGAAATCCAGCCCCGAGGAAGAACGTTGCACCGGCACGAAATGACACACCGGCACCAAAATCCAGCGCCAGCCCGTCGCCGTTGTCGGCGGACTCGATGTAGGACAGATCCATGTGGCCGATCTTTCCCTTGTTGGTTCCAAATACGCCCAACGAGGTGACGCGCAGGCCCATCTCCTCCGTTTGCTTGCTTCTCTCAATGCGCAAAAAAGTCTCTTCCGCCTCCGCCGCCCAGACGCTGCCGGGGAACAGGAGCACCAACACGAGCAGCCCGATAGATCGGTTCACTTTTTTCATCACACGATATCCCAAAAAATTTCATGGCCTCCCCCAACACAGGGAGGAGCGTAGCGTACTGGATTTCAGCCACAGCGGCTCAACAAAATCACCCGCCGATATCAATTCGAGCTGGACCCACCTGCAGTTAGAGTCCGGCTCACTCCGCCGCAATGGATATACTCTTGATATATCCCTAAGTACCGATATAATTGAATATACTAAACGGATATACTG
>JALTMR010000120.1 GCA_027001525.1 Gammaproteobacteria bacterium | reverse complement strand
GTTGTGGGCGAGTCTTTTTACCATGCCTTTTGGTTTGAGCGAGCCGCTGTTTGTGCCGGAGTACTGGATGCCGCCGAGCCTGTTTGATTTGGCTGAAAATACAGGCTTCGACATAGAGAGCTTAATCTTCTGTTTTGGTATTGGGGGTATCGGCGCGGTGTTCTACAACCTGCTGAGCCAAAAGGTGCCGCAATCGGTGGCGGCATGCGTGCGCCATCACGAGCAGCATCGCCACCACTACAAGGCGTTGGCGACGCCGTTTGTCGTCTTTATCGCGCTCTATTTTTTCCCCTGGAACCCTATCTATCCCTCGATTATCGCCATGTTTGCCGGCGCCGTGGCCACCATGCTGTGTCGTCCCGACCTGAAGCGAAAGACCTGGATAGGCGGTTTGCTCTTTCTCGGTTATTACGCCATTTTTCTGGCCGGCCTGGAGTGGAGCGCGCCAGGCTATATTGATCGTGTTTGGAATATGGATGTGCTCTCCGGCGTCACCCTCGGTTTTATGCCCATAGAGGAGCTGTTGTTTGCCATTGGCTTTGGTATGTACTGGTCGGGGGTCTATGAACACTTCACCTGGAAGAAACTTGCGGATGCAGGCTGAGTGCCGAGGTATGAGGCTGTCAAATACAAGAGGGTGCCCCCGTTAAATCAAGGCTGCACTGCTGATGCGTCATGGAAAAAACAAGGTTTGTAGGTAGTTTTCCTGATTTGGTGGTTGCTTGCCTGTTTATCCACTACTACTATAGGGCTTTCTGAAAGCACCTCTCGAAAGTTTCTAAAGAATGTCAGCAAACGTGCTGATACTCGTCTTGTTTCTTGATGCCCAAGAAAAAAACCGTATAGACACATATCCAGTTAGGTAGATAGCAGTATGCACAGTGAAAAGGTAAGAGAAATACTTGATAAAAATGGACGGTTATCTTCGCCGGTTCCTGATTTATCTGATGACAGTGATTTGTACAGCGCCGGTTTGACATCGCTGGCCACCGTGAGTGTGATGCTCGCCCTGGAAGATGAGTTTGATATCGAGATCCCCGATAACATGCTGAGTCGCAAGACGTTCGAAAGCATCTCTTCCATCGTTGAGACGGTCAATGAGTTAGCGGAGTAGCGAAGGAAGGCGCATTTGCTCCCCGGTAGTTTTAACTGAAATCTATCTTGATGGGCATGCTGTGGTTTGAAACCACAGGGGAAGTGGATAGTCTCTTCGCCTGCGCCTGGATACGCGCTTCCCGCCTCCTTGAATAATAATAACGACACAGGATTTTTATGATGAAACCTCTATGCCAGAAAGGGTTAGATAAGGATGAATTTTCTGCACTGATCAAGCAAGTGCATGAGATTGGCAAAACGGTGATTTTGCCAGCAGCAGCAGATGTTGACAGTGAGGCGCGTTTTCCGAAAGAGGGCATCGATGCCCTGAAAGAAGCCAAATTGCTGAGTGCTTATGTGCCCGCAGATCTGGGCGGTATGGAACTCAATATCACGCAGTTGGCAAAAGTGTGTGAAATTCTGGGCCAGTATTGTGGCTCCACCGCCATGGTCTACGCCATGCACCAGGTGCTGGTTGCCTGCCTGGTACATCACTCCCTGGGTGATGGGTACTTCCGGAGATATCTGAAGGAGCTGGTCGAAGAGCAACGGCTCATCGCTTCAGCAACAACAGAAGTGGGCATCAGTGGTGACCTTCGTTCCAGTATTTGTGCCGTCAATGTGGAGGGGGATCGGTTTACGCTGAACAAGCAGGCCCCGGTCATCTCTTATGGCGAAGATGCCGATGATCTGATGGTGACTTGTCGTCGTTCAGAGGACGCCTCTGCCGGTGACCAACTGCACGTTCTGCTGAAGAAGGGTGATTTTGAGTTGGAGCACACCTTCAGTTGGGACACCATGGGATTCAGGGGCACCTGTAGTGACGGCTATAACATCACTTCATCTGGCCATGTTCAGCAGATATTCCCCGAGCCATTTTCCGAAATTCTTAGCGAAGCCATGCATCCGTCGGCTCACATTCTATGGGGCTCTCTCTGGATTGGCATTGCAACTGATGCGGTGAATAAAGCGCGATCGTATGTTAGATCAGCAGCGCGGAAAAATCCGGAGGGGGCCCAGGTATCGTCTTTGCGTTTGGCTGAAGTGGCCACCACGCTTCAGGAGATGCGGCACAATATGTATGTCAGTGTGAAAAATTATCAGGAGATACTGGAAGCAGGCGATAGTGCGGCAATCAGTAACTTTGGTTTTGCTATCCAGATAAACAACCTGAAGCTCTCCTGCTCTGAGCTGATGGTGGATATCGTGGGGCGTTCCCTGCTTATCTGCGGTCTGTCCGGCTACAGAAACGATTCAGAATACAGTCTGAGTCGCCATATCCGTGACTCGTACGGCGCCGCATTGATGGTCAATAACGACCGGATTCGGGGCCACAACGCGACGATGCTGACAGTTCATCGGGAGGGTTGATTCATGTGCATTTCAGATGACCCTATCAGCCAGGCTCACAAAGAGTATTTGGAAGCACTGTTTGACGCCGGACTGCTTATTCCTTCGGGCGTTGATGGTGTGTATGGCCGCAGCGGTGTGTTTGAAGATGTTATCGAGCGCTTTGAACGCTATGTAACAAAAATGGGGCAACATCTCGATCCCGAGGTTATACGCTTTCCTCCCGTCATGGCGCGACAGCAATATGAGTGCACTGACCATCTGGCCACTTTTCCTGACTTGCTTGGTTCAGTGCACAGTTTTACGGGTAAGGAAAGAGATCATATCGCACTGATGAGCAAGAAAGAGGCTGGCGAGGATTGGACCTCTTGCCTGCAAGCTACAGAGGTCGTTTTGGCACCCGCTGCCTGTTACGCACTTTACCCAACGGCAACCGGAGTGCTGCCTGAGCACGGCCGGTTGATTGACCTGACTTCGTTTGTGTTTCGCCATGAACCCTCCATCGATCCCGCTCGTATGCAGTCTTTTCGTATGCGTGAATACGTGAAGCTGGGGTCGCCTGAGCAAGCCCTGGCACACCGCGATTATTGGTTGCAACGAGCTGAAGAGATGCTTAACGCCGTTGGGCTCAAGGTTAAGAAAGTCGTGGCCAACGACCCTTTTTTTGGCCGTGGCGGCCGGGTGATGGCGGCAACCCAGCGTGAACAGCATTTGAAGTATGAGCTGGAGATCCCAATTGCGACGGGGGATAAGCCAACGGCGATATTTTCCGCTAACTATCACATGGATCATTTTTCTAAAACCTTTGGTATTAAGACCATGGATGGAAATACGGCACACACCGCCTGTGTCGGATTTGGACTGGAGCGTATTGCGTTGGCGCTGTTTAAAACCCACGGGTTTGAGCCTCAGGAGTGGCCCGAAGGTGTTCGCAAGGTTTTGGGGCTATGCTGAGGAGTGTGATTTCTCTGGATCAGAGCACCTACGAAAAACATCACATACACGGAGACGAGCGTGTATGGGCAGAGACAAACTGCTACGTGGATTTGTGGATCGAGTTGCTGCACGCCTTTGGTCAAGAGCCCGAGGCAGCGCTGTCGTTTACGTTAGGCATCGACTTTGAGGGAGATCAGTGGACTTTCTTTAAGTTTCCCCTTGCGGATATTCATGCACTCTATGGCCTGGATGTGCAGGAGTTGGCGGTATGGAAGCCTGTGATTGAACACGTTGACGAACAGATTGCTCTGGGGCGTCCCGTGTTGGTGGAGTTGGACTCTTTTTACCTCCCCGATACGGCGGGTACGGCGTATCAGCTGGATCACGTGAAAACCACGGTGGCCGTGAATGAGCTTGATCTGGAGCGTGGGCACATGGGCTACTTCCACAACCAGGGTTATTATCATGTGGCAGGGGGGGATTTCAGGCACCTGTTTCATCTCGATGGTTTGCCTGATCCAGCTGTGCTTCCGCCCTACGTGGAGTTCGTTAAACTGAGAGGCTGCTCTCTGGATACGGAGGCGTTGTTGCTTGAGTCCCTTCGTCAGCTTAAACAGCAGTTAAAGATGTTGCCCGGTGAAAATCCCTTTCACCGCTTCAAAGCCCGGTTTGAGAGGGATTTGAATTGGTTGATGGGAGAGGAACTTGATATTTTCCATAAATACTCATTTGCCACATTGCGCCAGTATGGTGCCTGTTTCGAGTTGGCGGCGACCTATCTTCAGTGGTTGGCAACGAATGGTCAGGTGGGGCTGGATCCTGCAATTACGGCGTTCACCGAGATTTCCAACGGTGCGAAAGCGCTGCAATTTCAATTAGCCAGGGCGATGAGCCGAAAGAGAAAGCTTGAGTTGTCGCCACTGGATCAGGCAGCGGCGCAGTGGGATGGTGCCATGAATCTGTTGCGTGACAAATATCAGTAGCACGTTGCTGAAACAATAAGAAGAATAAAAGCCGAACTATGCATTTTATCAGTACTGGTGTTGGGGTGACCTCTGAATGCGCTCTGGAGATCACGTCGGGGTGGGAGTTTGCGGGAGTGCCATCAGGCACGGTGTCGTCAGCAGAGCATTTGAATGCATCTTCTCTCGACTGGCTGCCGGCTGTCGTGCCCGGAACGGTTGCCCAGTCGCTGGAAGCTGCGGGCCGCTGGTGTATTGACTCCAACACCGATTTGGACGAGCTGGACTGGTGGTATCGCGTCTCCCTTCCTTCGTTACCTGAAGACGAAAACTCATCCAGAGTATTGCGTTTCTCCGGTTTGGCGACGCTGGCCGATGTGTGGTTAAACGGCACACATATATTGGACTCAGAGAATATGTTTGTGACGCATTCGGTCGACGTCACTGAACTGCTTCGGAGGACCAATGAGCTGGTTGTCTGTTTTCGTTCTTTAGCTGCGGCCCTCTCTGTTAAACGCCCCAGGCCTCGATGGAAAACCAATCTGGTGAACCATCAG
The DNA here is from genome assembly GCA_027001525.1 of Gammaproteobacteria bacterium. Lineage (GTDB taxonomy): Bacteria > Pseudomonadota > Gammaproteobacteria > Tenderiales > Tenderiaceae > JALTMR01. The sequence goes on along the minus strand of JALTMR010000120.1, from coordinate 2,340 downwards.
CAGCTTCGTTGGTTCAGGACGACACTGCTGGGGCGTATTCCCGGGTGGACTCCCGTCGTTGCACCTGTCGGCCCGTGGCGTTCAATCTCGCTCGATGTTGTGCCCTCCATATCCGTTGACGATATCAATTTAAACGCCATGTTGGTGGCAGGGGGTGGCGTTGTTGAGTTTTGCTGCAAGCTAAGGGGCATGCCCGAGTCTGCAGATGTCAAAGCGCGTTTGTCTGTTTCCGGGCAAAGCGTATTGTTGATGAGAGAATCTCGGAATGGCCAGTGCTATTTGACAGGGCGTCTCGAACTAAAGGACGTTGCGCTGTGGTGGCCTCATACTCATGGTGAGCCGGTACTGCACCACAGTTTGCTCAGCATTACCTCGTCTGCGGGTGAGATAACGGTGGATTGCGGGGAGGTGGGGTTTCGTCACATTGAGCTGCTGGATGATCAGGTTGGTTTTCTCGTAAATGGTCGAGCTGTGTTTTGCCGGGGAGCTTGCTGGACGGTTAACGATATCGTTTCGCTGGCGGGAGCCGGCGACAGGCTTGAGCACTATCTAAGCCTGGCTGTTGATGCGGGCATGAATATGGTGCGTATCGGCGGCACCATGATCTATGAGAATGACCATTTTTACCGGCTATGCGATAAGTTTGGGATTATGGTTTGGCAAGATTTTATGTTTGCCAATATGGATTACCCCGTTGCAGATGAAAACTTCAGAACCTCCGTGGAATTGGAGGTTACCCAGCAGTTAAAGCGCTGGCGAAGGCATCCCTGCATCACCGTGTATTGCGGAAATAGTGAGGTGGAGCAACAGGCCGCGATGTTGGGTATGCCCGCAGAGTGTTGGCGTAACGAACTTTTTTCGACTCTGTTGCCGGCGCTGTGTTGTCGGGAACATGCCGGGATTCCCTACATTCCTTCAACCCCCTCAGGGGGAATGCTGCCATTTCATGTCGGTGAAGGGGTGTCCCACTATTACGGCGTGGGAGCCTATCTGAGGCCTTTGAATGAGGTGAAATCGGCAGGGGTTCGCTTTGCTTCCGAGTGTCTTGGTTTTTCAAATGTGCCGGAGCAAAGCACTGTTAAAAAGACCATGGGAAGGTTAACCGCAGTGACCCATCACCCGAAATGGAAGTCTCGGGTTCCTCGCGACACGGGGGCAAACTGGGATTTTGAGGATACCCGGGATCACTATCTGGAACGCCTCTTCTCGGTAGATGCGGTGAAGCTGAGAAGTTTTGACAGTCAGCGATATTTCGATCTTGGTCGAGTCGTGACGGGGGAGGTGATGGCGCATGTTTTTTCCGAATGGCGTCGTGCAGATAACCCCTGTCAGGGGGGGCTGGTCTGGTTCTTCAATGATATGTGGCCGGGGGCAGGTTGGGGCATTGTCGACAGTGAAGGTCTGCCAAAAGCTTGTTACTACTATCTAAAAAGAGTTTGGGCCTCACAGGTTGTGTTGCTGACGGATGAGGGTATGGATGGCCTCCATATACATGTCATTAACGAGGCTGAGGAGGTATTGACGGGGGCGGTCGAACTAGCAATGGTGGGTTACGATGGCACAGTAGTCGCCTCGGCAACGCGTGCCATCGCGCTCTCTTCCTGTGCGTCATTGGTGATCTCTTGTGATGAGCTGCTGGGCGCATTTTATGATCCTTCCTACGCTTACCGTTTTGGACCACCCAGGCACGATGTGGTTGTGGCAACCCTGTTGAACGAAGATGGAAGGGTGATCAGTGAGGCGAATTTTTTCCCCCAATCCAGAAATCCTGCGTTATTGCAGAAACCGGTGGTCAATGCCGCTGTATCTTCTGAGGGAGATGATTATTGTCTGGTGCTGGAATCAGACTCCTTTCTTCATGCGGTGCACTTTGATGTGGCGGGTTACCTTCCCGATGATAACTATTTTTGTTTAAAACCCGGAAGAGAAAAGGTCGTTAAATTCAAAAAGCATGGGACACATTCGAATAAGTTCAGGGCTTACGTTGAGGCAATTAATTTGCCGCATCCGATCAAAGCTGTTTTAACGCCCGAGCAGTAGAGAAATAACTATAAATGGAGAATAATCGGGACACTGGGGGCGAATCGGCGCCACGGGATTGCCAGACCCTATCCGGGAGTGTGGTACGTACGCCCCTCTATTTTCGAGTCGATGAAGAGCCACTGTTTGGCTGGTGTCATATTCCTGCCCATGGGAATTCTTCGACAACTGGCATGGTGATCTGCCCACCCATTGGGTATGAGTATATGAGTGGTCATCGCGCCATGCGTCATCTTGCAGATCAATTCGCTCGAGAGGGCATTCCTGCCATGCGCTTTGATTATCATGGCACGGGGGATT
>JALTMR010000119.1 GCA_027001525.1 Gammaproteobacteria bacterium | reverse complement strand
CTGTATCGACAGGGCCTCGTTTGGCTTCGGCGTTGTCCGGCATCATGACGACGGCACCGCTGGAGAGCACAAGGCCACCAGCAACGAGAACCCAGTGAAGGTGTTTGCCCAATACTTTCTTTGCTTTGTTCATAATGCGCTGCTGACTTGAGGTCTCTTTAAATCGCATGGATTCTGTGCGATTGACTACTAAACTCCCAACTATTTTAGTACCTTATCGCCCATTACTGGACCGGTCAACGCAAACTGGGGGCGATTCCCCCAAAGTGCGAACCACTTCCCCCTATAATGTAGCCTTTTCTTGGCAGGCACTGGCCAAGCAATTAACGGATAGTTTAGAGGATCTCGATGAAGCCAATATCGGAGCAGCTTGAGCTCATCAAGCGTGGCGCAGAAGAGTTGATTAGAGAAGAGGATCTGGTTGACCGTTTAAAGAGCGGCAAGCCTCTGCGCGTCAAAGCCGGGTTTGATCCTACGGCGCCGGATCTCCATCTGGGCCACACGGTACTTATAAACAAGTTGCGGCAATTTCAGGACCTGGGACATGAAGTCCTGTTTTTAATTGGTGATTTCACGGGGATGATTGGCGACCCCACGGGCAAGAATGTAACGCGCAAGCCTCTGACTCGTGATGATGTCATTGAAAATGCCAAGACCTATGAGCAGCAAATTTTTAAAATTCTCGACCCGGAAAAAACCCTGGTGATGTTCAACTCCAGCTGGATGGGAGAGATGAGTGCTGCGGACCTAATTCAGTTGGCGGCCAAGCATACTGTGGCGAGAATGTTGGAGCGGGATGACTTTGACAAGCGTTACAAGGGCGGTCAATCCATTGCGATTCATGAATTTCTGTATCCGCTGGTGCAGGGTTACGACTCTGTGGCGATGAAGGCGGATATCGAACTGGGGGGGACCGATCAGAAGTTTAATCTGTTGGTGGGGCGTCAGCTACAAGAGGCGTACGGCCAGCAACCGCAGTGCATTCTGACCATGCCGATTCTTGAAGGGTTGGATGGTGTCCAGAAAATGTCAAAGTCGTTAAACAATTACATCGGTATTGCGGATGAGCCTGACGAGATGTTTGGCAAGCTCATGTCCATATCGGATGAGTTGATGTGGCGTTACTTCGAACTCTTGAGTTTTAAACCAATGTCGGAGATTGGGGAGCTCAGGCGCCGGGTGGCAGAGGGTGAAAATCCCAGGGATATAAAATTTTTATTGGCTGAGGAGTTGATTGCCCGTTTCCATAATCAGGAGGCAGCACTGAAGGCGAGGGAGAATTTTATAGCCCGTTTTCAGAGGGGTGCTATGCCGGACGAGATTCGTGAGTGTGATGTGCAGAGTGCCGATGGCCAGGTCGCTATCGCCAACCTGCTTAAGGAAGCTGGTCTAACGGCAAGCACCTCCGAAGCGATGCGGATGATCAAGCAGGGTGCGGTAAAAATTGATGGAGAAAAAGTTACCGATCGAGGGTTGGTGCTTACCGCCGGAAGCTGCTGTGTTTACCAGGTGGGCAAGCGAAAATTTGCAAAAGTCACAGTTATGTAAAAAAGGGCTTGCAACAAACTGAGAGGTCTATATAATTCGCCCCTCACTCAAGGCGGGTTAGCTTGAGTGAGTTGGTTAACTCTTTGAATTATGGGAAGAATTAATCAGTCAGGTGGGCGTGTTACAGCTCACCAGACCCTGGTGAGGAAGTTCAGCCAGGG
>JALTMR010000118.1 GCA_027001525.1 Gammaproteobacteria bacterium | reverse complement strand
TGAGAAGGTACAGCTCTGTGTTGGCAAAACTCGAAATGGAACCACCATTCCAGCGTTTTGCCGCCTTGATCTGCACCTTCTCACTGTGCTCCTTAAGTAACAGAACTTCCCGCATGGACCACTAGTGTCAACTCTACCCATCGATACCGTTCTCCCGCAGCTACGCCAAACGCTCGATGCCCACACCAGGGCTGTGCTGCAGGCTCCGCCCGGTGCGGGCAAAACCACCCGCGTACCGCTGGCGCTGCTGGATGCGCCCTGGTTGCAGGGCCGCAAAATCATCATGCTGGAGCCGCGTCGGCTGGCCACGCGGTCGGCGGCGCATTTCATGGCTCGCTGCCTGGGTGAAGCGGTGGGGCAGCGGGTCGGCTACCGCGTACGGCTTGACACTCGTGTGGGGCCGAATACCCGTATCGAGGTGGTGACGGAGGGCATCCTGACTCGCATGTTGCAGCGTGATCCCGCTCTCGAAGAGGTGGGTATTGTCATCTTTGATGAGTTTCACGAACGCAACCTGCAAGCTGATCTGGGGCTTGCGCTGTGTCTGGAAGCGCAGGCGGCGCTGCGAGAGGAGCTGCGTATTTTGGTGATGTCGGCGACGCTGGATGGTGCCGCCGTCTCGGCCTTGCTGGGGAACGCCCCGTTGATCAGCAGTGAAGGGCGCTGCTACCCGGTGGCCATTCGTCACGCCTCCCCCAGCTCGGGCCGGGTTCGGGGGCTGCCCGCCTTGGCTCAGGTGGTGCCGGTAGTGCTCAAGGCGCTGGAGCAGGAGAGCGGCAGTATCCTGGTTTTTTTGCCGGGGGCGCGGGAGATCAAGCGTATCGAATCGCAGCTCCGGGCGGCGCTGCTGCCTGATGACGTGGTGCTGGCGCCGCTCTACGGTAACCTCCCCCAGGAGGTGCAGGATCGCGCCATTGCCCCCGCTCCGCCGGGTCAGCGCAAGGTGGTGCTGGCCACCAATATCGCCGAGACCAGTTTGACTATTGAGGGGATTCGTATCGTCGTGGATGTCGGCTTGGTGCGGGTGCCGACTTTCGAGCTGCGCTCGGGTATGACGCGGTTGGAGACGGTTCAGGTCTCCCAGGCTTCGGCGGACCAGCGCAGCGGTCGCGCCGGGCGACTGGAGCCCGGCGTCTGCTACCGCCTCTGGCCTGAAGGGCTGCACCTGGTCCCCCATGGCGAGCCGGAGATCAGGACGGCGGATCTGGCAGCCCTGGTGCTGGAGCTGGCCCAGTGGGGGAGTACTGACCCGACCGAGCTGGCCTGGCTTGATCCGCCGCCCGAGGCGAGCGTGGCGCAGGCCCGCACACTGCTGATGCGTCTCGGTGCGCTGGACCACCAGGGGCGAATCACGGCCCATGGCGAGCAGATCGCCCGGCTGCCGCTGCATCCGCGTCTGGCGCATATGGTGATCAAGGGGCAGGCGTTGGGGCTGGGTGCATTGGCCTGTGACCTGGCGGCACTGCTTTCCGAACGGGATGTGCTGCGCTCCGCCAGCGGCCCGAAAGGGCGTCGGGAGGCCGATATTCACCAGCGGCTGCTGGTGGTGCTGGGGGATCAGGTGCCGGAGGTGGATCGCGGTGCCCTCAAACATGTGCGTGAGTCGGCCCGTCAGTGGCGCCAGGCGCTGAAAATCAGCGCTCGAAGCGATCACGCCGATCTGGCCATGGCGGGCGTTTTGCTCGGCTTCGCCTACCCGGATCGCATCGCCC
>JALTMR010000117.1 GCA_027001525.1 Gammaproteobacteria bacterium | reverse complement strand
CTGTTGACTGCTGGAGAGAGCAAAGGGTTTCTTGATCCCTTTTCCCCTGCCAAAGAGGCGGATATCAAGCACGTGCGGACGATGCTGGGGAATATCCACGAGCAATTTATCAATGTTGTTAAAGAGGGAAGAGGGGATCGCCTGAAAGATGATGGCACTCTGTTTAGCGGCTTGATCTGGACCGGTGAGCAAAGCCTGGCGCTTGGCTTGATTGATGGCCTGGGCAGTGCAAGCTACGTGGCGCGTGAGTTAATTGGCGAAGAGAATATTGTCGATTTTACCTATCACCCTTCGCCTCTGGAACAATTTGCCGAGCGCTTGGGTATGGGGGCGATGAAGGCCGGAGCAAAGGTGTTTGGACTGGGCGACTCTGCCACCCTTCAATGATTGGTTAGAAATGATCGGTTAGATTATTCTCGGGGGGCTCCACTTCCTTCGGTGACGTTCAAAGGGGAGAATGGTTCTCCCCTTTGGAAACCTCAAGCGCCAGGGAGCCTGTTGCAAACGGGCGGCGCATACTGAAACAACTCAGGTATTAACGCTGATGGTGTAGTGCCATTGGCGTCGCTGCCCACTGCCTAGCGCGACCACTCCTGGTTTGTCCTGAAATTCACCATCAAATGTCTCGTTGCTGGCGTGACCTTGCCAGGGCTCGATGCAGATAAAGTCTGCACCCGGCTTGCTCCAGATGCCAAGGTGAGGAAAATCATCGAATGCCAGAGTAATGCGCCGCCTGTCTGAGGCAATGTAGCTTACCCGTCGACTCACCAGTTGGTCGAAAATAATGGCATCTGCTTCGAACAGCTCGTCCGTTAACACCAGTGTTTTCGCTGAAACAGGCGAGGGTAGCGGCGTGTCTTGCATGAGTCCGCCCTGCAAGCGGCGAATGGGGGCGGCCTCACTCTGTTCAAATTTGATTTGATGCTCCTCTTTTGCCACGGCTGGGTCCAGCGGCCAGATAAATGCGGGATGGCCACCGATACTGGCATACAGCGTGGTCTCGGCAGGATTCGAGAGCAGGTAGGTCACTTTCAGGCTATTTTCCAGCAGCGTATAAGTAACCCTTAAGTCGAAAGCGAACGGATAGTGCGCTCTGGTGTTGTCGTTATCTGTGAGACGAAAGGTGCATGATTGCTCCGTCTCGTTAATGAGTTGAAAGTTGGTGTCTCGCGCAAAACCGTGTTGCCCTATGGGGTATGGAACACCCTGGTGTTTGAGAAGATCACCTTTTAAGCGCCCGACAATGGGAAAAAGAATAGGGGCATGGCGGGGCCAAACCTTTGGATCAGCTTGCCAGATCAATTCATGGCCATCATGAGTCCGTAATGATTGCAGCTCCGCCCCCATGTTGGAGATGCGCGCAATCAACTGGTGTGAGGTTAAAGTGCATTCAGGCATTGTTCTGTTCAGGCCGCCGCTTCGCTGGATGAGGTGGATTTCTCGGCCTGGATCAATAATGAGTGGCCGGTCATGGTGGCTGGTTTCTCCAGCCCCAGTAGCTGGAGTACCGTGGGGGCAATATCTATTAAACCGCCGCCATCGGCGAGCACCCAGTTTTCCTGGTCGATGATCATGCAGGGGACCCGATTGGTTGTATGCTGCGTATGGGGCTTGCCGGTGACTTCATCAACCAACTGTTCGCAGTTACCGTGATCCGCTGTTAGCACCACAGCGTACCCTTCCATGATCGCGGTATCCAGAAGGCGCCCCACCTCCTCGTCCA
>JALTMR010000116.1 GCA_027001525.1 Gammaproteobacteria bacterium | reverse complement strand
GCTGTACGGTATCGCCCCGCCAACCCTTGCCGGCAGCCAGCGTGAACAGGGCATTCTCGAGACGGTGTATCAGCACCCGGTACCGATTGGGTGATTTGTCGTCGCGGGCCCATTTCTGTGCCTGCCACAGCCATCCATCCAGTTCACTGACGAGATCCTGCCGTGGCTCACGCGGTACACGAAACCGATTTAGCGGTGTGGCCAGAAAGGCTTTGCCTGAACGCATCATGAAGGCATAACGCTGAAAACTGCTAACCCCCCGGGTAACACCTAGTAGTCCGATCGCTTGAGCAAAATCAAGTCCATCCTTAACGCTATTTCGTCCCAACGTAACACGCCCCTCGGTAAACAGAGACTTCACAGCATCAAAACATGCCGGCTTCTCCCAAAGCGGAAGCCAGATCTCAGCTCGTGCCGGCGCTTCATCCTGTATACTCAGGCCTCCTTGCCCGCTACCACGAGGACGCACAGTAAATGGAAAAGCCAGCGCGCCCTGCCCCTCACAACCCAATCGCCTGGTCGCTGCGGCAGCAAACAGCAGTGCCCCTTCGATCATCAGTATGAAATCCCAGGAATTGATGAGCGAATCAGCCTCGAAACCCGTACTAGCATTCGGCCCACCAGCCTGTCCAGGAGAAAACTGGCCAATAGCCCTTTTTGAAGCAAGGAATGGCGTAACCCTGCCGTAGAGACTTTCCTCATAATATTTCTCAGCCAGCACAGTACTCTCACTATCTGGCAAACCAAAGACCTCTGCCAAGCGTTGCATAAAATTGTTTGTGAAATCCAGCCGGCCATCGTTCCCGCCGGTGCCCAGCAGTGGCGGGAACTGAATATCTTCACTAGTGAGCATGAGGGCTGCATCCATCCATGCTAACGCCTTGTCAGGCAGCTCGGCACGTAAGTGGTAAACCAGTTCAGCTTTATCCTTATCCTTTGGGCTTTCCACAAGTGCTAATCGCGCAAGCATATTATCTGCGATAGATATGGATTCACGATACGTGCTAAATCTTTCGATATGGGTCCGACGCATCGCATCAATACCAATTTTTTTATCTTTGGGATAAAAACCACTACCACCATTCCAAGGCGCTATGACTGGTGTCGGCCGGTATTCCTCAAGAAAAAACCTTTTCAACCCCTCTTCATCAATCGTGCTCTCCAGCACAAAGTGCTCGCCCTGCCACCAACCACGCGCATCCGGATCCTTTTGTTCTGCCACCAGTCGAAGAACGGCCAGGGCCTTGAGGTAGCTGGCCAGGGGTGTGGGTGTGCAACCCTTCAGGAAAATGCGGTAGCGTCCTTCGCTGACAAACTCGTCACAACCACCCTGTAGATCTGCGATACCTATATCGGTATTAACCTGTTCCTGCATGCTCCTCTCCCCGTAGTGAAATACGCCCTGCCTGCGCAATCGTGCAAGGTGGCAGCTGGTATCACTCATGGCTTCCAGGTTTTGCAACCGCTGGCGCACGGTGAGCCGCAACGCTGCACGCAACTGTGCCCGGCGACTACCTTCCCAGGTTACATCTGGCCAGTCCGGCTTGTCGCTATCGTCAGTCATGGTCCTTTCTGTTCCTCGAGAATCCATCGCAGATGCTGAATGTCGTCACGATCCCGATCCCGGCCCGCGGTTTCCTTCATGGCAATGAGGGTGGGAATGCTGGCGAAGCGGACTTCCAGACCTTTGGCTATGCCTCCACGCATGGCGGCCTGGTATTCCCC
>JALTMR010000115.1 GCA_027001525.1 Gammaproteobacteria bacterium | reverse complement strand
TTTGGCATGACCGGCTGGCGACTTGGCTGGCTGGTTGCTCCACAGCATTACGTTGATGCGTTTGATAAAGTGGCACAGAATATTTTTCTGGCTGCATCAACACCTGCGCAACACGCTGCATTAGCCGCCTTTCACCCGCCCACCATGAAACTGCTTGAGCAGCGACGACAGGCATTCCAGACGCGTCGGGACTACCTCCTGCCTGCCCTGGAATCACTAGGTTTCAAGTTTGACTCGGTCGCCCAGGGGGCCTTCTATCTCTATGCCGATTGCAGCCAACACACGGAAGACAGTGCGGCGTTTTGCCGGGCATTGCTGGAGGAGGGGGGCGTTGCCACTACCCCAGGCAAAGACTTTGGTGATTATCGATCAAACCGGCGTATCCGCTTTGCCTATACCACCTCGCTAAGCCGGTTGAAGGAGGGGGTGAAACGAATCAGGGGCTTTTTACAAACCCGCCAACACTGATCAATATCCCCTTTGCCAGCCGGGAAACAAAAAAAGAAATTTCCCCGGCATTAGCGTATAGTGGGCCTGCTTGTAACTCTCTGAGCCTGGTTGTCGCGTTCTCTTTCCCAAGATCCGCTCTATATCTCCATCGCTTTGAATTTACCTGCAATTTGAATTTGTATTATTCGTTTTAGAGGAATTTTTTACGTGAGTATCGGTACTGTTAAATGGTTTAACGAGTCTAAGGGCTTTGGTTTTATCACCCCACAGGATGGTGGTGAGGATGTATTCGTTCACTTCAGTGGTATCGCCGCTGAAGGTTTTCGTACACTGGCTGAAGGCCAGACAGTTCAGTACGAAGTAGAGAACGGCGCCAAGGGGCTGCAAGCGGTTCAAGTCTTGCCTCAATAGTTCTCTGAAACTTGTCTACACACAGCCCCGCTACCTGATGCTAGCGGGGTTGTTGTTTATGGATACCGAACTCATGGTAATGAGTTATTCAAATTACGTTGCTAGCAACGTCACAAACTAGAGGTTTGTTTTGAAGAAGTTATTTGTTGGAAACCTGCCAGACAGTGCAACTGAAAAACAAGTAACCGAATTGTTTTCTCAGTTCGGTAAAGTTAGATCCCTGAAGCTTGCCAGTGATGTCTTCTCCGGAAAGTGTCGCGGTTTCGGTTTCATTGAGATGGAAGGGCATGAAGCCCGAGCCGCGATTGATGGACTCAACGGGGCAGAGTTTGGGGGAAAGAACCTCAAGGTGAATTTTGAGATGCCAAAGAAAGGTGGTCGCGGCGGCCGCAGACGTTAGTTTTTTTCATGTAGTTAAAACAGCCACCATGACGAAAAAAACCGAGCGGTTTTTCTCCGCTTGACTGTTTTGGCGTGCAGAGGGCGATCTGTTGAATCGGGTGCCCTCGAGTGTTCGCCCACTTTCTCTTGGCCACCTCCCGGCCTGCTTATGCCTCTTAATCTTTGACCAGATCCGCCCCGACGACGCGAGAGAAGGGGAGGTCTTTCCCTGCATGAAATTTACCTGCGACACCTTACCTGGTTACAGAGGGATTTAGAGGAGAGAGCGGCCTTAGGCAGGGCACAAAAAAGCCCGATAATTTTTCAATTATCAGGCTCTCATATTGTATGGCTCCCCAGCGCGGACTCGAACCACGGACAAGGTGATTAACAGTCACCTGCTCTACCAACTGAGCTACTGGGGAATGACTAGCGCGTCAGTGGGGCGTATATTACTGATCTGTTTTTGGTTGGTCAATAGGCAAACGAATAAAAATACCTTTCTTTTTAAAATTAGGTAGTTGGGTGTATCCTCGCACCTCGTTTCGAACCCTTTAACGTGGTGCTATCGGCATGTCCAAAGACCCCGAAATTGATCCGGATGAAGCGGCGCTGTTTCATCGAGAGGTGGAGGATGTCAAGCGCCTGAAGCATGACAAAGTCACACATGCCCGCCTGCGGCCGCCCTGTGTAGCAAAGCGCCTCACACAACAGAATCACACCAATCACGCCTCGGTGGAACAGGACTTTCTCTCTGATGAGTACGACGCCTGCAATGTCGAGATTGATGACGAATTGCGCTTTATTCGCCCCGGTGTTCAGAAGACCGTGTTACGCAAGCTGCGCCGTGGCCAGCTGCTTATCGGTGCCGAGCTGGACCTTCACGGGCACATCCAGACAACGGCCCGATCCACGTTGTCAGCCTTTCTTCGTGCCTGCGTTGAACGTGACATTCGCTGCATCAAAATTATTCATGGCAAAGGTTACGGTTCTCGCCAGGGGCGGCCCGTGCTGAAAGGAAAAGTGAACAGCTGGTTGCGCCAACGTGATGAGGTACTGGCATTTTGTTCGGCCCGCCGGGAAGACGGTGGCACCGGAGCGGTCTACGTTTTGTTGAAACATATCGGCAAACAGGGGAGGTAATGGTCTCGCTTACAGCTCCCCCAGGTTATCGATTAATACACCGATATAGGGTTCATAGTGTTTCCAGCGTTTGACTGATGAGCGATAAATGGGCTTGCGCACCTGTTGCATGCTGGCTGTGGCGACCACTCGTTTGTTGTCGTGAAAATTAAGGCAGTTCTCATCCCAGGGCAGCGCCAGGAACTCCAGAATTTCCCGCGTAATCCCCTCCTGATCCGCCGTCAGTGCTTCGTAACTTACATTCAGAAAATTGAGGTCCAGCGTCTTTTGCCAATGGGCCATCAACTGCCGGTATTGCCGATAGTAGTGGCTAACCGCATGTAGATCCTTGGAAAACGTCAGCGTGCTTTTGAAGTTCTGAAAAAAGCAGGAGAGACAGGTATCAATCGGGTCACGGTAACAGTGAATCACGCGGGCGCCAGGAAAGAGCCAGGCGATCAGCCCCAGATGCAGGTAGTTTTGCGGCATTTTGTCTGTGACGTAACGGGCATCAACTGAGATCTTATTGAGTTTGGCAAGATAGCCAGTGATGAAGCGCTCTCTCTCATCCTGCGTGAGTTTTGCCAGACTTTCTGGATAGGGGTGTTGCGCCATTTCGGTGGTTTTTCTGGCGAAGTCATCAATCACATACAGTTCACCACCACCCTTGACCTGCTCATGACTGTCAAGAATCTGCTCCACAAGACTGGTGCCTGAGCGCGGCATGCCCAGAATAAAGAGCGGGCGCTCAGATGTGGTCACCGGCCGCGGCTGTTGTTGAAAAAATTCTTTCGTAAAAAAGGTCGTCTTCAACCGGGTCTCCTGCACCTCATTGTCAGCATCATAGTCACCGGGTTTGAGTTCATTGCCTTTGGCAAAGTGTTGGAATGCCTCAGCATATTTTTTCTGTTTGTCGTAGATTTTTCCGAGCTCAAAATGGAGATCAATGCGCAGCGAGAGTGGCTCTGAGCGGTCAACGGCCAGAACATTTTTGGCCAGCCTGACGGCCTCATCCTGGCGACCTACGTGATGGCTGATGACAGCAAAGGAGATGACCACCTGGATATGCTCCGGGTGGCTCTGAATTAATGGGTCGAGAATCTGATAAGCGCTCTCCCAGTCGCCTTTCATCGCATGTATCTTTGCTTCAATGGCTGGCGGCCCCGGATTATCAGGAAATAACTGGCTGGCATAGCGACAGCAATCGATGGCCTCATCGTAGCGTTCAAGCTTGAGCAGCGTCGTCCCCAGATTGGTCAGTGCCAGCGAGTGGCCGGGTTCAATTGCCAGAACTTGCTTGTAACCTGCCACCGCTTCTTCGTAGCGCCCCAGCAGCTGAATCGTGTTGTTGAAATTGATCAGCGCCCCGACGTAGTTGGGGGCCAGAGTGACAGCTTGCTGGTAGTAAGACATGGCCTCGTGGGCCCGTTCCAGACGGCTGTATGCGTTACCGAGATTGTTCAGCACCTGCGGCCAGTTGGGGTTTAACTGCAGCGCCTGCTGGTAACTGCGAATCGCCTCATCGACCTGATCCAGCTCAAACTTTGCCTTGCCCAGATTAAAGTGAGCTTCAGCCAGTTCGGGCATCAAGCGGATGGATTGCTCAAAACAGGGCACAGCCTCCGCCATCTCTCCCATTGCACCGTGAACAATACCGAGAGTGAACCAAGCCTCAACATCCTGCTGCTCTTTGCGGCAAACCTGCATCAGCAGCTGTTTGGCTGCCTCGTATTTCTGTTGGGCGAACAGCGCCTTGGCGCGTTCTTTCTTTGCGATGCCGGACGATTTCATAGCCAGTGAGACCCAAGCCAAAAGAGCGGACCAACTTACCATCAAAGCCTTGGCGGAGGGAAGCCGGCACCGCTCCAGCGTCGCTATGCCAGGGGCCACAGCGCTGGTAAACTCCGCGCCTATGATTGCATTTGAAAACGTATCGTTACGCCGCGGCCCAAGGCTTCTGTTTGAAGGGGCCACCTTTATGATTCATCCGGGTCAAAAAGTGGGATTAACCGGGGCCAACGGCACAGGCAAATCGAGCCTGTTTGCCATGTTACGCCACGAACTTCAGCCCGATAGCGGCGAGGCCAGCATTCCCCGTCAGTGGGTGGTTGCCCATGTGGCCCAGGAGACCCCCGGTGTAGATCGCAGCGCTATCGACTACGTGATGGATGGCGACACCGAGTTTCGTCAGATCCAGGCCCAGCTCAAGCAGGCCGAGGCTGAGGATGATGGCACCCGGCTGGGCCTTCTGCATGCCCAGCTGGAAGCCGCCGACGGCTACAACACCCGGCCCCGTGCGGCAAAGTTGATGGCCGGCCTGGGATTTACAGCCTCCCAGGAGGATGAGCCAGTCAAGTCATTTTCCGGGGGGTGGCGAATGCGGCTCAACCTGGCCCAGGCGCTGATGTGTCGCTCAGACCTGCTTCTGCTTGACGAGCCCACCAACCACCTCGATCTCGATGCCGTGATCTGGCTGGAGGAGTGGCTGCGCAGCTACCCTGGCACCTTGATGCTTATCTCTCACGATCGAACCTTTATCGACGGCATCGTTCAGCACATCGCTCACATCGAACATCAGAAAATCGATCTTTACAATGGTAACTACTCCGCTTTTGAGTTGATGCGGGCCGAGAAGCTGGCACAGCAGCAGGCCGCCTATGAGCAGCAACAACGGGAAGTTGCCCACATTCGAAGTTATGTGGACCGCTTCCGTGCCAAGGCGAGCAAAGCACGGCAGGCCCAGAGTCGCCTGAAAGCGCTGGAGCGCATGGAGGTCATCTCCGCCGCTCATGTGGACTCACCTTTCCATTTCAGTTTTCGTCCACCCGAGAAAGCTCCTCATCCGTTATTGACGCTGGAAGAGGTGGCCATTGGCTACCCGGCCAGGGTGATTATCGACAAGCTCAGCATCAGCCTCGCACCGGGAGACCGCATCGGTTTACTGGGCCCCAATGGCGCGGGAAAATCGACGCTGATCAAACTGCTGGCCAACGAACTGGCCCCGCTGAAGGGCCGTTACGAGATGTCAACAGAGATCAAAATAGGTTACTTCGCCCAGCACCAGCTAGAACAGCTGCATATTGACGAGACGCCCCTCAACCATCTGCAACGACTCGACGCCAGGGCGTCTGAACAAGCGCTAAGAAACTGGCTTGGTGGCTTTGGTTTCCGCGGCGAACGGGTAGACGAAGCGGTGGCGCCATTCTCCGGCGGCGAAAAAGCACGACTGGTGCTGGCGCTATTGGTCTATCAGCGCCCCAACATCATTCTGCTGGATGAGCCCACCAACCACCTTGATTTGGAGATGCGTCATGCATTGACCGTCGCGCTGCAAGCCTTTGAAGGGGCCATGGTCGTGGTCTCTCACGATCGCAGTCTACTGGAGTCCGTGGCCGACAAACTGCTGCTGGTCGCCGATGGTCGCGTCACAGATTTTGATGGCGACATGGCCGACTACGCCCGCTGGCTGGCGGTGCGTCGTGTTGAAAACCAGAGCGCAGAGCGCTCCCCTTTTGTCGATGCCGGTGAAAATAGCGCTGCGGCAAAAAAAGAGCGCCGCCGCCTGGAGGCAGAGAAGCGCAAACAGATTCAGCCGCTGAAGAGAAAGCAGCAGAGCCTGGAAAAACGCATGGATGAACTGAACACTGAAAAAGAGCGTATCGAGCAACAACTGGCGGACAGCAGCATCTACGAAAGCAGCGCCAAAGACCAGCTCAAACAACTCCTTCTGAGACAGGGAGACATCCAACAATTGCTCGATGAGACGGAAGAACAATGGCTGCAAACAGGGGAGGAGATTGACGCCGTCAGCTAAGCAAAGACCCGAGCTGGTCGATATACCAGACAACATTACTTGAGACCTGTCTATATCAAACGCGGGTCGGTGGTTGTCACATGAGATGGGTATGGTCAGACTTCTTTTTCGAGGAAACTTTTTCTTATTTGCGTTTTTTATTCTGCTGCTCAGCGGGTGCGCCTCTACCTCATCACAAAATCGAGTTCCGCAAAATGCAGAGCAGGTCTATCAGCAAGGCCATCAGCAGCTTGAAAACAGGGCGTTGTCAGCGGCAACAACGACGTTAAATGAGATGGAGCGCCGTTTCCCGCTGCATGTGCGAACCCACCAACTCTACCTTGAACTGGCCGACGCCTACCACGCTGACGGGGCGGACGAAAAAGCACTCAAGATGGCCATGCGTTTTGTACGCCGATTTCCCAACCACCGGGATGTCGATTATGCCTACTACATCATGGGCGTGGCCGATTTCTCCCGCGCTGTTGTCGCCCTGGCGCCAAACAATCCAAACCCTGATCCCGGTTTTGCTTACGAGGCGATGGGGCGTTTTCTCTATCTGATTCGCAACTACCCCCAGAGCCTCTATCAAGTTCATGCCCGCGACCACACCGCCTACCTGAGAGTGCTCCTGGCGCAATATGAGCTGCGCCAGATCGAGCGGCTGTTGGCGAATAACCAGGCAACTGAGGCGATGGAACGGGCCAGTGACCTCGTCGTACGCTACCCGGAAACCCCGGCCGCAAAGGCAGCCAAAACATTGCTGGCTGAACGAGCGGAAAGAAAAGACGAAAAGCCCGTCCCACCCACCGAACCTGCGGTTGCTCTGGACGCTGCATCCGCTGTGGTGGTAGCGCCTTCCCCGAAAAAGGAGGAGACAGAGGTATCAGTAGCCGAGGAAAAGAAGGGAACACCCGCAGCGTCGTCAGAGGGTGATACCTGGGTCATGAGCAGAAACGCCCGTAGCTATACGATCCAAATTGCTGGCAACAGCAAACTCAAGACCCTGCAAGCTGAGATGGCGGAGCTGGGGATTGCTGATCAGGTGATCTATTTCAAACGGATGCTGAACGGCAAGCCCTGGTACTCCGCAATCCACGGCGACTACGCCAGTCGCCGCGAAGGACTGGCTGCGACGCAGGCGCTGAAATCCCGGCTGGGAA